>JABUFC010000013.1 GCA_013314715.1 Bacteroidales bacterium
AGTTACACATTGCTTCTTTTTTATCATTTAGATTGTTCTAATGTAATAGATAAAAAGCAATACAAATAATTAAAATAAATTTGAAATTTTTATCACAATAAACGAGTACGTTTTTTAGTTTTGCAAAGGGATCATAGTTGTAAATTAAATAATTATGTGTACCTTTGTATCGAAATTGGCGGTTTTTTGATTTTGCTCTTTGCCGGTGCGCTTAATATGCAGGATCGGGATTACGCGCCGGAAATTATTATTACATGAATACATTTAAAGAAACAGGTCTGCTTCCTGAGCTATTAAAAGCAGTTAAAGCATTAAATTTTGAAATTCCAATGCCCGTTCAACAACGAGTTATTCCCGAAATTTTAAACAACGACCGCGACATGGTTGCGTTAGCACAAACAGGAACAGGAAAAACGGCTGCCTTTGGCTTACCGCTTATCCATCGTCTTAATTTTGTTCAAAACGACCCGCAGGTTATTATTTTAAGCCCAACCCGTGAGCTTTGCACACAAATCGCAAAAGACTTGGAAGGCTACGGACAATTTTTAGCCAATTTTTCAGTGCTTGCCGTATATGGTGGTTCCAGCATCGAAAATCAAATTCGGGCGCTAAAAAATGGCGTTCATATCATTGTTGCTACGCCAGGACGCATGAACGACCTAATACGCAGAAAAAAAGTTAATCTTAGCAACATTAACACCATTGTCCTTGATGAAGCAGATGAAATGCTCAACATGGGATTTTCTGAAGATTTGAATACCATTTTAAATCTTATTCCTCAACCTCGCAGAGTTTTGCTTTTTTCGGCTACTATGCCTAACGAAATCGCTAATATCGCATCGAGATATATGCACGATCCTATTGAAATTACTGTTGGTACAAGAAATGCCGGAACAGAAAACGTTAAACATCATTATTACGTTGTAAATGCAAAAGATCGTTATCTGGCGTTAAAAAGAATAGTTGATTTTTATCCCGATATTTATGGTATTATCTTTTGCCGAACAAGACAAGAAACCGCAGAAGTAGCCGAAAAACTCATGAAAGATGGCTACAATGCCGATGCACTTCATGGCGATTTATCGCAAGCACAACGCGATTATGTGATGAATAAGTTTAGAAACAAAAATTTGCAAATGCTGGTTGCTACAGATGTTGCTGCTCGCGGATTAGATGTTGATAATCTTAGCCATATCATTAATTACAACCTTCCTGACGATAACGAAATTTATACGCATCGCAGTGGTAGAACGGGTAGGGCATATCAAAGCGGAATATCCATTTCTATTGTACACTCACGCGAACAACATCGTATTCATCAGTTAGAAAACATCATTAAGCAAAAATTTGAACACAAAAGCGTTCCCAGTGGTGTAGATATTTGCAAAAAACAACTCTATCACCTCATTCAAAAAATGGAAAATGTTGAAGTAAACGAAAGTGAGATCAATCCTTTTATTCCTGAAGTGTTAAAGAAAACAGAACATTTAGAAAAAGAAGAAGTGATTAAACGCTTTCTATCGCTTGAATTTAATCGCTTTTTAGAATACTATAAGAATGCCCCGGATTTAAATGTTCATGAACATAAACGTGGTGAAGACAGAGACCGTAACTTTGACGAACGGCGATCCGGTAATGGTTTTACAGCTCTTCGTATTTCTGTTGGAACAATGGATGGTTTAACGGTTCCAAAACTTATAGGTATGGTTAACGATTTTTCGAAAAATCGAAAAATAAAAATAGGTAAGGCAAATATTAATTCAATATTTACCATTTTTGAAGTCGAAAGTGCTTCTGTTGATGAAGTTTTAAACAGCCTTCAAGGTAAAGTATATGCAGGTCGTGATTTGGCAATTAAAATAGCATCAAACCGAGATCAACCAAATAACAAGCGAAAAAGATTTAACGAAAAAAAATCAAAACCTAATTTAAGTAATAAAAATTATAGGACTAATAAATACTAATGAGTTGAGTAATTATTATTTATTCTTACAAGCCCAAATTCTGAACTCTTGGTTAATATTTTTGTTTTTCATTTTTTTTTTCTAAGTTTGTAACCCTTATTCTGCAATAAGCGTAATAAGGGCAAAAATAACAAACAATGAAAAGAATAATTTTCCTACTTTCAATAAGTTTTTGTTTAAATTTATTGAACGCACAAAATGACAGTATTCGTTCTCAACGTCCTATTATTCCTGATTCTGCTTTTAAAGATATGGGTGTATCAGTCTCCCCTTCGAGCTTTCATTTAAATATTACCCCTGGTAAATCAGTAGTAAAAGAAATCAAGGTTAAAAATGATACTAAAAAAACGACTAAATTTAATGTTGGCTTTAATGACTTTGAAATGAGTAACCTAGGCAAGCCGATAACACCTACACAAAAAGAGTGTAAGTATTGTTTATCGCGTTATATAAGTGCTAGCCCTTCATATTTTGAGTTAAAACCAGGCGATGAGGTAAAGGTAAAGTTAAATATTGCCATTCCAGATAGTGATGATGCTTATCGTGCTTTATGGACAATTGTAACAATAGATCAGGTGGTCGATCGTCCGCCTTTAGATTTAGAGCCACATCCTAACCGTCTTTCTATGGGAGTGATTCCTTCTATTGGATTTGGAGTTTATGTTTATCAAAATCCTCCTAATGTTAAAATAAATAAAATTAATATTGAAAAATTTCAATATACCGAAAAAGATGGGAAAAGGTATTTCGATTTAAAAGTTAAAAATATAGGAGATGGTATTAGTTATTGTAGTTCATATGTGTCACTTACTAATTTAAATACTGGCGAACAAAAAAAAGTAAACGTAAAAAATTTCACCATTTTACCCCAGTTTATTAGAGATTTTAAAATAGATTTACCTACGAATTTGTTGCCAGGCAAATATTCGGCAGTTGGAGTTGTTGATTTTGGAAACGAAGAAGAAATGATAGCTGCTCAAGCTGATTTTGAAATCAAATAATAAAAAATTGAAACATTTTGTAAAATATTAAAGTATAAAAGCATAGTTTAACCCTAAAATTAATGAAAAAAATAATAGTTATAGAAAATAAAAACGATATAGTTCAATGGAATGTGAAGCACATGCCATTGAAAAGCGTTACAACTACGCTTAGTATAGTTGTAAAAACAATATTTATTAAATTTTTTAATTTAAAATCACTTAATGTTTAACTAAATTTTTTATCTATGAAAAAAGTTTTTGGATTAATGGTAGGCATGTTCCTACTTTCTGGTTTAACATTCGGCCAGTTAATTGACGAAAAGAATGTAACCGTTACCATGGATTTGCAACCAGTTTTGCAACTCCACATGACAACCCCTGATCAAATTGATTTCACTTTTGATGAAATCAAAGATTACTATGGTGGTATTATTAAGTATGCTGCTACTATTTTAAAAGTTTCTTCTTCTGTTAGCTGGGATTTATATGCTGTAGGTACTTCACAAGGTGGTCAGTTTTGGGATCAACAAGTTAGTTACAGCAATGGTGGTGGTGCTAATTCAATTGCAAATATTCCGTTAAGTGCCCTTGAATTACATCAGTATGAACCTAACCAATATGATGTTAACGCTACTGGTACACAAACAGACTACAGTGCTACATTTGCTCCTGCACAGACTTTAGCAGTTGGAGTAAATAGCATTTATTACAGTGCTACTCCTTACACTATTCCCGGGGCTGATCAAAAATACATTCAAGGTCATAATGGTACTATTGCTGGTCAAGATGGTGCACCTGGTGGTAGTTATTTATCTTCTATTGCTCCTTCTGGAACATTTAGCGATTATTATTTCACTATTGACTATCGTATTTTACCTGGTTTGCCAGCCATTTTCCCAAATGCAGGGTTAAATGATGGTACTGCTGAAGACATTGTTTCGGTTAATGGTGTTAGCACTTATGCAGAACCAGGTGTTTATACTATGAATGTTAAATATATCTTATTAGAAGATCAATAGTATTTCTTTTTAATAAAGGGTTATTCTTTTTGGAATAACCCTTTATTTTTTTGTGTATGAAAAAAATAATTTTCATAATATCACTAATTTTTGTGTCCAAAGTAATCGAAGCTCAGCTTTGTAACAATGTTACAACAGCCAATTGTAGCGATGCTATTGCTGGAACTAGTCGATTTTATATGTCAACTTCTGGAAATATCGATTTCACTTTTTCCGATATGCAAAAATATATTTCGGGAATTACTTACAGTGGCTCTACTCAGCTTCGATTAAAGATAGATGAGATTGTTCCTGGTGCCTGCAAGTGGAAATTGATGATGTATATCGATAATAATAATCACTTGCCGGCTAACGAATGGGAACCATTAGTTACATATGGAACCTCAGGAAATATTCCCGAACTAGATTTAATACAAGTTAAGGTATATAATGGTTGTGGTACTCCTTATCAAAATGGCGTTTATCAGATATTTGCAGGAAATACACAATACGATATTTTAGAAATAATACGCGATCCTCAGCCTTTACATCCAGCAGGTTCTTGCGATGGCACAGAAATTAATAGTGCCGGAAGTTATTTAACTGATTATAATGAATTTACTTTTAATATAGATTATAGAATAATTCCGGGATTTAGTCATCGCCCTGGAGTATATCAAATAACAATACATTTTTGTTTAGAAGAAGTTCCATAAAAAAATCGGAATATAAAAATAAAAAGTTGAGGAAAACTCTAATAAATATAATTTTTTTAATTTATACTTGCGTTATATGGGCTCAGGAACCTATAAGCGATAGTATTACTGTTAAAAAAGATTCTTTGCCCTCTGTATCTGTACCCGATACCTCTCAAAATTTAATACCACCAACCACATCGACTATTAGCACTCCTGTTTTAAACCCTGAAAACTCTAATAAATTAGTTACCCGTTTTGCCAACCAAATAGTTGAATTTAAAAAGGGTGAACTTATTTCTAATGTTTTTATTGTTACAAATAATTTACCTAATGTTCAAAAATTTTATATAGATTTTACTATACCTATAGAATGGAAAGTTATTGCGAAAAATCATACATTATATGAACTTCAACCAGGCGATAGCTTAATTATTCCAGTAAATATAATTCCCCGAGAAAGATTTAAAGGAAATACCCGTTTTATGTTTTATGCTTTTTTGTCTGACGAAAAGGGCAAAAATTTAGGCATGAATTTTTTTTATGGCTTAATAAAGAAAAATATTCGTTGGGCACTAACAGTGTCTGATAATAAAATATATATACCTAACAAAGTTGAATCAATACCCTTTACTATAGGTGTTGTTAATGAATCAACAGAAGAACAAGATATTTATTTAACAGCATCTTCGTTTAAGAAAAATATTTTAATTAAAGATTCAACAGACACTAAAGATGCATATTTTCCTATAACTGTAACGTTGAAACCTTTTGGTGATACCTTGTTCAATTTTAATTTTCATCGCTTTAAAGAACCTCGAAATTTTCGATTGCTCGATATAGAAGACTATATACCATATTCAACCGGTGAAGCAAAAAAATATAGATTAAATTTAAACAGTTATTCACCCAATCCTGCTGAAAATAAAAAATTTAGAACAGGGAATAAAATAGATTTTATTGAATTATCCGACACATGGGAGGTTAATAAATATGGAGGCTTGGTAATACCTTTAATTTTTGACGCTAATATGTTTAATTTATTAGGTGATCAGCCCATGATGACGGTTAATTTACGAGGTGAAACTTTTTTACGTGATAGCTCAATGCTTACTTATCAAACCCAATTAACTTATTTTTCAAACTATTTTACTACTGTACCTTACGAAAATGCTCTATATAATTTGGGATATTATCATAAAAAGTTTTATATACAGTTTGGGAATGTTAGTTCGGGTTTAATAGGGACGTATCAAACCGGAAAAGGACTTAGAGGAGAATATTATTTTAATAGAAATCATCGTATTGGAGCATTTTATGTAGCTTCGCCGCAGTTATTTAAATTTATGCCTTCTATTTATAGTTATGGTTTAAACCATTTTTATGAGAATAAAATAGTACGCGTAAATACTATTTTGGGTAGAAGTACAGATCAAATTCGTAATACAAATACTGAAATTGCAACAACCAATGCAAGTTTTAAATTTTTGAAAAGCCACTCATTTGGTATTCGATTGGGGGGTAGTCATTCGGTTCAAAACGATTCAAATTATACCCGTTTAGGTTATTTATTGGGTTTAAATTATTCGGGTAGCCCAATAAAAAAAATATGGGCACTTAATTTTAATGGGAATTATACTTCTCCATCGTTTGGTGTATTCTCGAATGAGCGAATAACAGTTAACTTAGGCAATCAGGTGACAATTAAGAAAAAATGGTTGCTTAAACAACAAAGCAATTTATATAGATATAAGCAAAATTATTATGGCTTAAGTTACAGCAATTATTTTTTAAATAATCAACTTTTTATAAATAATGCAACACCACAATCAAACCTACTTTATAATCCGTATTTATTTTATAATGTTAGTAGAATTTTAGATTTTACGGTTCATTCTCGAGGATTAGGTTTTAATGTAAGTAACTATAAGCTCGATAAAAATGTTCGTTATTTCTTTAATATTCGTAGTGGGTATAATCAGGCGATGGACACTATTAACAAAAATTATTTTTTTACACAAGCAGCAGCATTTTTACAAATACGAACATGGTCGTTTTTAGTTCGTTACAATTTAGGCAATCTAAGTATGTCGAAACAATCGTTTTTTTACAATAGTGCAAAAAATCCTCAAAGTATAGGTTTGTCAACACGTTATCAATATCAGTTTAAAAATCCTTCTTTTGTATATCAACAGTTAGTTAGCTATTCGTATTCGAGTTTTAATGGGAATCAGTTTAATTTTACACCCGAAATAATGTATTTTTCAAGAACAGGTTGGCGTTTTAGACTTTTTTCAGAAATAAATTTTTCTAAAAATAAAAAGAATAGTTTACCTGATTATTACTATTTCATGAATCAAGCCCCTAATGAAGAAATAAAAGAGCCACAATGGAATAGTAATTTTTATTTAGGTATGGGTGTGAGAAAAGAATTTGGAATTCCAATACCATTTGTAAAACCTACTCATACGAGCATACAATTTAATGCTTTTTATGATACGAATGGAAACGGAAAGCATGAAGGCAATGAACCCAACTTAGAGAATGTTGTTGTTCGTCTTAATGGTTGGGAAGTTATGACGAATGAAAATGGGCTTTGCGGACTTAAAAATATTGCCATGGGAGCCTATCCATTGCAAGTTTTTTCTGTAATTGACTTAAAAGGATGGTTTCCTAATATCTCTGATACTTTAGTTGTAAACAAAAATACAAATAAAGTAAATATACCATTTGTTCGTGGGGTTAAAATTACAGGAAAAGTCTTTATTCAACGTGATCCCAATTCACCATCAGCAGATTTTAAATTAGATGTGTCGCGAATTAAAATTATTGCAAGTAATCATAAAACTTATACAGCTTTAACCGATAAAAATGGTTATTATGAACTTTATTTACCTGCAGGAAAATATATTTTAAGTATGGACGAAAGTATATTAGGCAAAAGACTCGAACTTATGCAGAATAATTTTGAACTCGAAATAAACGATAAGTTCGATAATTTGTTTATACCATTTTATATTGTTGAGAAGGCAAGAAAACTAAAAGTAATACGTTTTGATAGTAATGGGAATCGAATAGATGAATAGTTTTATTTCAAATTCATGTGTTTAAAAATTTTATCTTATTTTTGCACCCATAAATGAAAATACATTATGGCAACAACAGCAGATTTTAAAAACGGTTTGTACATTATTTTTAATGGCGACATTTACACTATTGTTGAATTTCAACATGTTAAACCTGGCAAAGGAGGCGCTTTTGTTCGTACAAAGCTTAAAAATTTAAAAAATGGTCGCGTAATAGAAAACACATTTAATGCCGGTGTTAAGATAGATTTAGCTAATGTTGAACGTCGTGCATACCAATATCTTTACAACGATGATATGGGATATTATTTTATGCACAACGATACTTTTGAACAAATAAGCATACCAAAAGAAATGATTGACGAACCAGGCTTGTTAAAAGAAGGTTTACAAGTATATATTGCTTTCGATGTTGATACGGATAGCCCACTCACTTGCGAATTGCCTCCATCTGTTACTTTAGAAGTAGTATATACCGAACCTGGACTCAAAGGCGATACCGCATCGTCAACGGCTTTGAAACCAGCAAAATTAGAAACGGGCTTAGAAGTAAAAGTCCCATTGTTTATCAATACCGGTGATGTTATAAAGGTAGATACACGCACACTTGATTATTTAGAGCGAGTAAAAAAATAAATATTTTATGAAACTTGACCGCACTTATACTCTTGGCGAAATTGCCGAATGGCTAGAACTTCAATATTCTGGTGATAAAAATATTAAAATTACGGGTATAAGTGATGTTTATCATGCTAATTATGGCGATATTACCTTTGCTGATAATTTAAAGTATTTTGAATTAGCCAATAATAGTAACGCATCGGTTATTATTGTTCAGGATAATACGTTGGATTCGAATACCAAAGGAATTATTTATTGTTTCGATGCTTTTGAAACTTACAATAAATTAGCTACATTTTTTTTTCCTTTTAAAACGCAAGATGTAAATATACACCCCAATGCTCAAATTGGCGAAACCTCTTATCTTTTCCCTAATGTGTTTATAAGCGATCAGGTTGTTATTGGCGAAAATTGTATTATTTATCCGAATGTGGTTATTTATGGACCTTGTATTATTGGGAATAATGTAACCATAAATGCTGGAGCAATTATTGGGTCCGATGCGTTTTATTACAAAAAATCAGAAAAAAAACACTTTAAATTACAATCAGTAGGATCTGTAATAATTGAAGATAATGTAGAAATTGGTGCTAAAACAACCATAGATAAAGGACTGGGCGGAACTACTATTATCGGCGAAGGTACCAAAATTGGGAATTCTGTTCAAATTGGTTTTGATACTAAAATTGGTAAAAACTGCTTCATCGCTGCTCAAACAGGTATTGCGTCGAATGTAATTATAGAAGACGATGTAGTGATTTGGGGACAAGTCGGGGTTTCGAAAAATGTTATGATAGGCAAAGAAGCTATTATTTTAGGACAAAGTGGAGTTACAAAATCGGTTGAAGGAGGAAAGATTTATTTTGGACTACCTGCCTCTGAATCACGCGAAAAAATGCGTGAGTTGGCTTATATTAAGCAAATACCAGAACTTATTAAACTGTTAAGCGAACGATTATGACCGAAAAGGCATCACTAAAACGCTTGCAACTGTCCAATTTTAAATTGGAAGCCTTGTTAAGCATTACGCTATCTATTAACGAAAACTTGTCTACTCAGGCACTTTTATCGAAATATGAAAATATTATTCGTAACGATTTAGGTATTGGTAAATTAGTGCTTTTTAATTACAATAAAAAATGGCAATGTCTTCTTGCTTCTGGTGTTAAAGACGATCAATATCTTTCAATTCAAGTTGAGAGCGACTTGTTACCATATAGAGAAATTACAAATTTAACTGTTTCTGAAAATCCTAAATTACATGGTTTTGATATCGTAATACCTGTTTTTCATAAGTCGATACCTTTAGCTTATGTATTGTTGGGCGATATTGAAGAAGAACGTGACGGCATTAGCCCTATTATTAAACATTTAAATTTTTTTCAAACACTCACCAATATATTAGTAGTTGCTATTGAAAATAAGCGTTTATATACCGAAAATATACAACAAGAAAGTATTAAGAAAGAATTAGATTTGGCTCGACAAATGCAAAGCATGTTAATACCAAATCCCGATACGCTTCCAAAAGACAATTTATTATTCGTAACTTCATATTATCAACCTCATTATGAGGTAGGTGGCGATTATTACGACTTTTTTTATTTAAACGAAAACGAAGTCGGATTTTGTATTGCTGACGTTTCAGGAAAAGGAATTTCGGCCGCCTTATTAATGTCAAATTTTCAAGCTTCGCTAAGAGCTTTATTTACTTCTGATATTCAACTTAATCAGCTTATTTGTCGTTTAAATGCTATTGTAAATAAAAATACTAAGGGCGAAAAGTTTATTACAGCTTTTATTGGAAAATATAATATTCATAATCGCACAATGACTTTTGTAAATGCCGGACATAATCCTCCTTTATTATATCTTGTCAATCATGAATATCAATATTTAAAAATAGGTTGTGCCGGATTAGGAATGTTGCCAGAAATTCCAAAAATCAATATTGGCGAAATAGAAATTCCCCAAAAATCAAAGCTAATTTGTTATACAGATGGTCTTGTAGAAATGGAAAATGAAAAGCACGAAGAATTTGGCACAAAAGAAATGGAGCAATTAGTTGCTAAAGAAGAAAATCTCGATTTATTTATTTGGAAAATCATACAACGAGTGAATGTATATAGAGGCAAAATGCCTTTCTTTGATGACATTTCATTACTTTGTATAGAATTTAAATAATATTTTTTTGTTTTTTTAATTTTTTGTATTTTTGTTTAAAAAAAGTATGAAAAGTCAATCTTATATTCAGAATAAAGAACCTTGGGAAGAACCTCAGGTTTTAGAACTTTCGGTTAAAAATTCTCAAGAAGGTGGTTATACAGCCGATGATGGCTCTGCTGCTCCATCTGTTAGTGCATGAAAATTAAAATCAACTAATTATGAAAACATTTTTGCTTTTTATAACAGCTTTTATTTTTGTGTCTATATTAAAAGCTCAACATAACGACCTTTTGTGGGTGAATCAAATCTCTGGAAATGGCAATAGTAAGCCTACTGCTGTGATTGAAGATGCCAGCGGTAATTTATATGTGATAGGTAATTACACCCAAACAATATCGCAAGGTACTTATACATTCACTTCTGCAGGGGGGCAGGATATTTATGTGGGCAAGTACAATTCTCAAGGGCAAGTACAGTGGTTGATTTCTATTGGGGGAAGCTCTGCCGAAAATGCCTACGGCATTGCCTTAAGCCCTGATGGAAATAGTGTTTATATCGGTGGACAATTTCAAAGCAATAACTGCAACTTTGGCGGTACAACCTTAGCTACTTCAGGATTGAATGATGTTTTTCTGGCTAAATATAATGCCAGTAATGGAACCCTTGTTTGGGCAATAAAATCCGCTTATGGAACCAATCAACAAATTATTGGACATTTAAATGTTGATAATCAAGGTAATGTAATACAAATTGGTAAATATATTGCTGATGTTACTTTTTATGGTGGAACGACTACTTTAACTTCTCTATATAGCGGTATTCAACAAAATTACATATCAAAATTCGATCAAGATGGAAATCTTTTATGGGCAAAAACATTTAAGGGAAATAATAATAATTCTTTACTAAGAACAGCTACTTCTGATAATAATTCTTACTATTTCAGCGGGCAATTTACCGATAGTCTTTATTTAGATGCTTTCGCTCTTAATAGTACTTCTTCCACTCGAGATATGGTTTTGTTTCGTACAGATTTAAATGGTAATGTGCAGTGGGTTCGTAAAGTTACAGGAAGTGGTGATGAGTTTTTATATCGTCATTATACCGATTTTTCGAGCTATCAATATGTGGCAGGATATTACGCAAGTCCAACTCTTACAATCGATTCTACATCTAGCGATGTTTCACTTAAAATTTGCCCCAATCAAGGAAGTAACGACATTTTAGTGGCATGCTATGCTTTTGATGGTACCCTGCAATGGGTTCGAAATTATGGTTCAACGGGTGATGATAAAGCAACAGGAGTTTATGCTAATGCCGAACATGCCATATTTACTGGATCTTATACCGGAAACATTACCTTTGGTTCATATAACCTTACAAACAATAGTACCGATGCTTTTATGCTCGAAACCGATAGAAATGGTAATGTCTTAGGTGTTAATAATGCTTGGGGAACCGGCAATGATTATTGTGAAAACGGAAAAATAAATGCCAATAATGCCAATACTTTTGTCGGATATTTTTACTCAGGAACTTTCAATATTGGTAATAAAACATTGACAAACGGAACACCAGCTACTACCGATATGTTTATGGCAAAATATGGTAAAATAAACATCGCATTTACTACTACCAATAATGTTTGCTTTGGAGACCATATTGGAAGCATTGATGTAACTGTATCGGGCGATGGTACTGCTCCTTATACCTATGCATGGTCTGGTCCAAATGGTTTTACTTCTTCTGATGAAGATATTAGCAATCTTTATGCAGGTTGGTATAAAGTTACAGTTACCGATGCCAATAATGCTCAAAAAGTAGATTCTACATATATTTCAGAAGGAACTGCAATGGCTTTGGTGTTTAATACTCAAAGCACTTCATGTTATGGGGTAAACGATGGTTCTATCAATTTAACCGTAACGGGTGGAGCTTCGCCCTATACCTACAACTGGAGTACGGGTAGTACGCAAGAAGATATTAATGGTTTGGCACCAGGGTGGTATTATGTTACCGTTACCGATGCCAATAATTGCACTAAAAACGATTCGACGAAAGTGCTTTCTGCTCAACCTATAATTATTAGCGAATTAATTACACCCCCTTCTTGTACGCCCGGAAATGATGGCTCTATAGATTTATCAATAAACGGTGGAACACCAAATTATTCATTTATATGGTCAAACGGACAAACCACTGAAGATATTATTAATATTTCTGCAGGTAACTTTAGTGTTACTGTAACCGATGCTAATAACTGTAGCAGTATAAAATCTTTTAATGTTGCTAATCCGCTTGCTCCAAGTATTAGTTATATTGTAAATGCACCTTCGTGCAATCCAGGAAACGATGGTACTATTGATTTAATTATTAGTGGTGGTACCATACCCTTTACGTATGTTTGGGATAATGGAAGCAATTCCGAAGATTTATCAGGTCTTTCTGCTGGAAATTATAGTGTAACTGTAGTAGATAATAATAATTGTTCGTCCGTTGCAAGTAATATTATTGTTCCTATTAGCAATACGCCTTCTTTAACCACCATAATTCAAAAACCGGGTTGCAATCCTGGCAATGACGGCTCTATTGACTTAATTGTATATAATGGTACTGCACCATTTACTTATAATTGGAATAATGGAGCAACGACCGAAGATATTTCTAATCTTGCTGCCGGAAATTATAGCGTAACGGTAACAGATAATAAAAATTGTACGGCAGTTCAAAGTGTAACATTAACCATCGATTCACCGGTTGTTAATATCACTTATCATGGAAATACAACTTTCTGCGAAGGTGATAGTCTAATGCTTTATGCTACCAATGGTTCTAACTTAACTTACGAATGGTATAATGGTTCTACTTCCATTATCAACAGTAATACACCGATATTACCAGCCTACAACAGTGGGAATTACTATGTTGTTGCAACCAATAGTGTAGGTTGTAAAGGCTATTCTGATACGGTTACCATTACTGTAAATCCAAAGCCCAATATTACCATCAATGCTTCATCAAATTTTATTTGCGAAGGGACTCCTATACTTTTAACTGCTAATGGTGGGGTTTCATATTTATGGAGCAATAGTTCTACTACTAATCCCATAACGGTTATACCAACTTCAACTACAACTTATGCAGTAACCGGCACCGATGCAAATGGGTGCTTTAATGTAGCTCAAGTAGCTATTACTGTTAATGCCAATCCTTCTATTGCAGGTGCCATTACACACGAAACATGTGCTGCCAATACAGGAGCTATTGATTTAACTATTACCGGAGGAAATGCACCATATTCTTTTATTTGGTCTAATTCAGCAACGACTGAAGATTTAAGTAACATTGCTGCCGGAAATTATGCCGTAACAGTTACTTCTGCTACAAATTGTACTTCTACATATACAGCGGTAGTAAATGCCTTTGTACCTTTATCGGCGACTATTAATACGCATACCATGGTTCTTTTCTGCTCAAATGTGGCAAATGGCGAAGTTCATGTTACAGCAACCAATGGAAGTCAGCCTTATAGTTATCAGTGGTCTAATGGTGTTACTACTTCGTACAATAATCAAATTGGTGTTGGAACAACTTATGTAACGGTTACCGATCAATGTAATACAACTGTTGTAGATTCTATTGTAGCTACAAGTTTACCACCTATGCAAGCAAGCATTATAAACAGTTCTCCTGCTTCTTGTTCTACTAGCGCCAATGGAACAGCCGAAGTTAGTGCAAGTTCGGGTATTGCTCCTTATACGTATGTGTGGTCAAATTCTATTAGCACCACTAATATTGCAAACGATTTACCTGTAGGATGGCAATATGTAACAGTTTCTGATTATTGTAGCAGCATTGTCGATTCTGTAGAAATAACTTCACTACCTCCTATGCAAGCTTCGATTTCTTTCTCTGCCCCTGTTTCTTGTGTCGGTTTAAACAATGGCTTAGCTATGGTTTCCATTACCGATGGTGTAGCTCCTTTTTCGTTTGTATGGTCAAATGGTGAAAATACGCAAACAGCAACTCAATTACCACAAGGTCTTAATAGTGTAACGGTTACCGATGCTTGTGGATGGGTTGTTTTATCGGTGAATACAGGATTGCAAAATCCAATGAGTTTAAGTATGGGAACTCCTACACCTGTTTCTTGTATAAATAGCTCCAATGGTAGTGCAACTATTAATGTTTACGATGGTGCCGGTCCATTTACTTATGTTTGGTCGTCGGGCGATACATTGGCAACAGCTACTCATTTAACCTATGGATGGAATTACGTTACGGTTACCGATGCTTGTTCTACATTGACCGACTCGGTTAATATTGACGTAATACCACCGGTTCAGGCAGATATTACTTTTACAGTGGATGCTTCTTGCTCCAATAGTAATGATGGAAAGGCAACGGTAAATGTTCAAAATGGTGTTGCACCCTTTACTTATGCTTGGTCTAATTCAAGTAGTACCTCGAATGTAGCCTTAGATTTGCATCCTGGATGGAATTATGTAACGGTTACCGATCAATGTGGTAGCTCTGTCGATTCTGTTGAAATAAGCTATAAAATGCCTTTACAGGCGATTATTTCGTATAATCAAGCAACAGATTGTGTTTATGATAGTACAGGTATGGTTATTGTTACTCCTGCCTATGGCGTACAGCCTTATTCGTATGCTTGGAGTTATGGAACTGATACCGATAGTATTTTACAAAATTTACCCGTAGGAAATTATTTTGTTACGGTAAGCGATTTTTGTGGAAGTGTTGTTGTTCCGTTTAGTGTAAGCAATAAAACACCCTTATCAATTGATTATCAAAAAGAAAATGTTTCGTGTTTTGGAAATAATAACGGTTCAATCGTATTAATACCTCAAAATGGTGTTGCCCCTTATACATATGTATGGCAAAATAGCATTGAAACGGACTCAATACGAACAAATTTATCTGCGGGTATCTATAAATTTACGATTACCGATAAATGTGGTAGTGTATCTGATTCTGTAATTATTCGTCAACCAGGACAACTATCGGCTTCGGCTTTGGTTACTAATGTCTCATTCGAAGGATTGAGTGATGGCAAAGTAGATTTGCTGGTATTTGGTGGAACACAGCCCTATTCGTACAATTGGTCAAATGGCGCTGTTACAGAAGATATTTCAAATATAATTGCTGGGACTTATTATGTTACTATAAGCGATGACAATGGTTGTATATTAATCGATTCTGTGGTTGTTAATAGTGAAGGTAAGCATATAGAAATTTATAATTCGTTTACTCCTAATGGTGATGGTAAAAACGATGTTTGGAATATTAAATATATACAAGCATTTCCAAATTGTGAAGTATTAATTTATGACCAATGGGGCGTAAAAGTTTTTGAATCGAATGGTTATGCCACACCATGGGATGGGAAAAAAGGTGGAAAAGACTTACCAGCTGCAACATATTATTATGTAATAGATTTAAATGATGGAAGCCAACCATTAACTGGTTCGGTAACGATAATAAAATAAACAAAAACGTTATATAAATAAAATGCCCACCTTAAATCAAGTGGGCATTTTATTTTTAATGTAATAAGAATTATCCTTTTAAAGCATTGGCACCGCTTACAATTTCTAATATTTCTTTTGTAATAGCAGCTTGACGAGCTTTATTATAATTAAGACGTAGTTCGTATAACATTTCTGTAGCGTTTTCGGTCGCTTTATGCATAGCTGTCATACGAGCACCATTTTCAGCGGTTACACTATCAAGTAAAATTTTATATACCTGTGATTTTAAACTAAGTGGAAGTATTTCTGTAAGAATTTCTGTATGATTGGGTTCAAAAATATAATTCTTTAAAAATTTGTCATCCGATTTTATTTTATTTTCTTGTGATGGTATTACAGGAAGAAATACTTCGGGTGTAATGATTTGTACAGCTGCATTTTTAAACCGATTGTAAAAAAAGATAATTTTATCGTATTGTTGTTCGTCATATAATTGCATAAGTGATTCGGCCAATATAACCGATTTTTCGTATGTAACATTTTCTACAAAGTGTGTGTCGTGTTTATAGAGGGTAATATTTTTATTCTTGAGCATATCGTATCCTTTTTTTCCAATGCAATAAAGGTGTACATTGCCTTTAGCATTTAGTTCTTCGTATTGCTCATGAATGTAATGATTTATTTGACGAACTAAATTGGAATTGAATGCTCCGCAAAGACCTTTATTTGAAGTTACTAATACAAATAAAACTTTATTTACAGGACGAGATTTGATATATGAAATTTCAATATCGTCCTGAATAGATTTAGTAACTTCGCCCATAATTTGCTGCAATCGATTTACATAAGGGCGCATTTTAATAATAGCGTCTTGTGTTTTACGAAGTTTTGCAGCCGATACCATTTTCATGGCACTGGTTATTTGCCGGGTCGATATTACGGAGTTAATTCTAATTCGTATGTCTTTTAAATTAGGCATATTATCTAACTAAGCTTTAAAACGTGCACTTATTTCTTTAGCAACATTTTCAAGAACACTGGTAATGGTATCGTCAATAATTCCATTACGAAGTTGTTCTAAAATATTAGCGTGTTTATTTCGCATGTAATCTAAGAATTCTTGTTCAAAATCTTTAACTTTTTTAACAGGTACATCGCGAAGTAAACCTTTGGTTCCACAATAAATAATAGCAATTTGTTCTTCGACGGGTACTGGTGAGAACTGTTTTTGTTTAAGTATTTCAACATTTTTTGCACCTTTGTCGAGAATGGCTTTTGTAGAAGCATCTAAGTCGCTCCCGAATTTTGCAAATGCTTCGAGTTCGCGGAATTGTGCTTGATCAATTTTGAGGGTACCAGCAACTTTTTTCATGGCTTTAATTTGGGCGTTACCTCCTACACGTGATACTGATATACCAACGTTGATAGCTGGACGAATACCTGCATTAAATAAATTTGATTCTAAGTAAATTTGTCCGTCGGTAATAGAAATTACGTTTGTAGGAATATAGGCCGATACGTCACCAGCTTGAGTTTCTATAACGGGTAATGCGGTTAACGATCCGCCTCCTTTTACTATTGAACGTATGGATTCAGGGATGTCGTTCATTTGACGTGCTACTTCGTCTGATTCGATGATTTTAGCTGCACGCTCTAATAAGCGAGAGTGGAGATAAAAAATGTCGCCAGGGTAGGCTTCGCGGCCTGGTGGACGACGGAGAAGAAGAGAAACTTCACGATACGAAACGGCTTGCTTAGATAAGTCGTCGTAAACAATTAAAGCATGACGTCCGGTATCGCGGAAAAACTCACCGATAGCGCAACCTGCGTAAGGGGCAAAAAATTGCATAGCAGCTGGGTCGCTGGCAGTGGCTTCTACTATAATGGTATAGTCCATAGCTCCGTATTGTTCCAATGTTTTGGCAATATTGGCAACAGTAGAGCCTTTTTGTCCAACGGCCACGTAAATGCAAATAACTGGCTTCCCTTTTTCGAAATTTTCGCGTTGATTGATAATGGTATCAATAGCAATTGCCGTTTTTCCAGTTTGACGGTCGCCAATAATAAGCTCACGTTGTCCACGACCAATGGGAATCATTGCATCGATAGCCTTTATCCCTGTTTGGAGTGGTTCTTTTACTGGTTGACGAAAAATAACACCTGGAGCTTTGCGTTCAAAGGGCATTTCGTATAAGTCGCCCGTAATGGGACCCTTGCCATCAACAGGCTCACCAATGGTATTGATAACTCTACCAAGAAGACTTTCGCCTACGCGAATGGAGGCAATGGTATTTAAACGGCGTACTTTATCCCCTTCTTTGATACCTTCGGAGGCACCGAGTAATACTATACCTACATTATCTTCTTCGAGGTTTAAGGCAATGCCTTTGACACCATTTTCAAATTCAACCATTTCGTTTGCTTGTACGTTATTCAATCCATAAGCGCGAACAATGCCGTCGCCGGCTTGAATAACATAACCTATTTCGTTGTAATCAATCTGCGTTTTTAATCCTTGCAGTTGATTCTTTAATAATTGTGATATTTCACCCGGTTTTATTTCTGCCATATACGTTTATTTTATCATAGATGTATTTATCAGATTCTTTTTTACTTTTTGAAGTTGTGTTTTTACACTTGCATCATATTCTTTGTCGTCTAATTGTAGTATAAATCCACCAACAATAGATTCATCTGTTTTATTTTCTAAAAGGACTGTTTTGTTGAGCATTGTTTGTAGTTTTTCTTTAAATGAAGTAAGCATTGTTTCGTTTGCCTTAAGGGTGGTAATAAGGTTTGCTGAAACCGTATTATTATATTGTAAGTAAAGTGCGTGATAATTGCGAATAATGTCGCTCAAACGATTTTCGCGGCGATGTGTTGTTAATAAATCTAAAAAACGAAGGGTTAATGGTTGTAATTGATTATTGAACACTGATATAAAAAAGTCTTTTTTTTCTGATGGTTTTAAAATAGGTGTGTTTAAAAAGAATACAAAATCGGTATTTTCTGCAATTAATTGTTGCAATATGAGCATATCGTTTTTTACTTGTTCTACAACATTCTCTTCAACGGCAGTTGTGAACAATGCTTTTGCATATCTAGTTGCAATTTTTCCGTAATTCATAGCTTTAGTTTATATGTATGTCGTTTAGTAAGCTATCGATGTATTCTTTTTGTTTATTTTCGTTGCTAAGTTCTTTACGAATAATTTTTTCGGCTATAAGAACAGAAAATTCGGCAATTTGGTTACGAATTTCGTTCATAGCTTGATTTTTTTCGTTTTCAATGGTAGCTTCAGCATTTTTTAAAATTTTATTTGCTTCGTTTGCGGCAGCCATTTTGGCATCGGAAATGATTTTTTCTTTCATTTCACGAGCTTCTTTAATAATTGTGTCAGCTTGTTTGCGGGCTTCGGCTACAATTTGTTCATTATTGGCTTGTAATTTGAGCATTTCGGCTTTTGCTTCTTCGGCGGCTTTTAAGGCTTTGTCGATACTCTCCTCGCGTTCATGAAGCGTTTTTAGAATGGGTTTCCATGCAAATTTGCCTAAAATAAACAATAGGATACTAAAAGCTATTAGCATCCAAAAGACTAATCCTATTCCTGGTGTTACTAGTTGCATAGTTATTATTTTTTTATTTCTTTCATTTAATTACCTAATATTAAAAAATAGGGAGAGAGCCAACCGCTCTTTCCCATATTTTTTTAAATAAAAAGAATTAATAGACAAACAACAATAGCAAAAAATGCAACTCCTTCGATAAGAGCAGCAGCTACAATCATATTCGAACGAATGTCGCCAGCTACTTCGGGTTGACGTGATATGGCTTGCATTGCATTACCGCCAATGTTGCCAATTCCTAAACCTGCACCGATAACAGCAATGCCAGCACCGATACCGGCTCCCATTTTTGCTAAAGCTACGTTTGCTAATGCTTGTAAAATAACAGTTAATGTAATCATAAAATATATAATTTAGTGGGTTTCAGCATGATTATGATGTTCTTCAACGGCCATTCCAAAGAATATTGCCGACAGAAGAGTGAAAACATAGGCTTGAATAAAAGCTACCAATAATTCTAATAAAGACATAAAAACAGCGAAAGTTACAGAAAGAACTGAAATGCCGTATCCTAAGCCTACATTCATAGAACCAAAAATAAATATTAAGCTGAAGAAACCAAGTGCAATGATATGTCCTGCAGTGATGTTTGCAAATAAACGGACCATCAATACAAAAGGTTTGGTAAAGACTCCGATAAGTTCGATAATAGGCATTAAAGGAAGCGGAATTTTTAACCACCAAGGAACACCAGGAGCATTGAAAATATGTAACCAATAATATTTATTTGCGCTAAAGGTTGTGATAAAAAATGTAAATAATGCTAATACCATGGTAACTGCTATGTTGCCAGTTAAATTAACTCCGCCTGGGAAAATAGGTATTAAACCCATGAGGTTAGAAAAGAAAATAAAAAAGAAAACAGTTAAAAGGTAGGGCATAAATTTAGTGTATTTATGTCCTAGTGATGGCTTGGCAATGTCATCGCGCACAAACAAGATAAGGGGTTCAACCCAGGAGGCTATTTTTTTAGGTGCTTTATTTGGATTTTTCTTG
The DNA here is from genome assembly GCA_013314715.1 of Bacteroidales bacterium. NCBI lineage: Bacteria > Pseudomonadati > Bacteroidota > Bacteroidia > Bacteroidales > Bacteroidales bacterium. Next base: position 20,628 of record JABUFC010000013.1, read on the forward strand.
TAATAATTAGCCGTTGAGATAAATACGAGTAGAAGCAACAAAGCAATTATAATTAATTCAACCACGTTTTTAGTAATAGATAAATCGAGTGGAAGTTTTGCATTGCCATCTATTTCATTATTTTCATCGACTTCAACAATTTTTCCTTTAAAATTACCTTCTTTGCAAAGCATTAAGCCATTATGGGGTTCATGACCATGATGAAACGATGAAGATAAAAAGAAATGCCATTTTTGTTGTTTATAGCTATAAACAATAATGGGAAGCGGTATACTAATATGGGTTTCTCCGAGTGTGGCAATATGCCATTCGTGATCGTCTAATATGTGGTCAATGATGAATTCGCCTGGTTTAAAATTGCTTGTTTCATGAGTTGTAGAATCTATTTTTTCTTCGTTTGCAAATACACAATTTAAGGATAGAAACATTGAAAAGATGAACGATATAACTAAAATCAAGCGTTTATTCCACATGAAAATTCTCGTTTTTTTATTGCTCAAAAATAATGAGAATTCTTTTTAAAACAAAACGATAAACATTTTTTATTTTACCGTAAAAATAGCAATTAAAGCTCTTTTTTTAGTTTTTCACTCATTTATTTACTTTAAGACGTGTAAAATGAATGTGTATCAGCTTTTTTATATATAATTAACCGGAGATTTTTTAGAAATCATTAAAAATAGCATAGATATATGGATTACCGCTTTCTATTTTAATGCTTATTCTTTTTAATAATGCATTTACTTTATTTTGGTTCCAAAAATATGTTCTTAAAGTTGAATAGTATGAATAATTTTTTATATCGGTCATTCGAATTGTTAAAAAAATGCTTGTTTTTTCGTTTTGATTTAAAAATTGTTTTGATGATGCTCCTTTCCAAAGTAATAAAGAATCGTTTTGGTTTTTTAGTTCACAAACCAACGTGCCCTCGTTTTTTAGCGAATCTATATCTAATCGAATGTGTATAATATCATGTCGGCATAATGGTAATTCTTTAAAATTAATTTCTATCAATGGTCCATATTCCTGTTGGTTTGACAACCGATAACCGTTATTTTTTTTACACAAACTCTCGTATTGGGTAAAGTTTATTTCTTTTTCATACTTATATAACTTTTTCGATGTATTTTTATTAGAAAATACATACCATTCGTAAGCAAAACCACTCGATTTTTTTACGAAATAAGGATAATATTTTTGAACAATGTCCAAGAAATTCAAATTTGTTACACCAACATGTGAGCATGCTATGTAATTGGTTTTTAAATTTGCTATGTATAATTCCCAGTTTTTTTCGTTAAAACCATCGTATGAATATAATGCACATGGAATTGGGTGATGATATTTAACGGCATAATAATTTAAAAAAAACGGTTCATAACCGTCAATTAATAGTGTTACAGGCTTTTTTAGAGAATCGATTAAGGCGATTTGTCTTTTGGCAATGGCATCATATCCTTGATTATAAAAGAACGAATAATATTCTCGTTTAAAAATCAAAGTCGTTGTATTTATCATCATAATTATAATCACAACTATAAGGCTTTTTGTTTTGTTCCAATTGGGCATGAACGATAAAACAAAGAGCAAGAAAAAAGGGAACGAAAAAATTAGTACCGAATATTGTAAAATAGGTTTTTTGTAAACCGAATAATAAAAACCAAACAAGAGCGGAATCATAAACCAAAAAAATGATATCAATATCCATTTTCGGTTTATGTTGGGTTTAAAACGAAAATATTGTATTACGCTGTAAACAAATAGCATTAAAAACAATGCCAATGCCCACTCTGAAAAATGAAATATAAATTGAAAATAACTTACAAAAAATTCATAATTGGGCTTGGGTAACCAATTCAATCCTCCTAACGATAACTGATGTAAACTAATGGAGAGGTGTGGTAAAAACAACAAAATTGCTCTTAAATTTAGCCATGCATAATTCCAAAACCTATTTTTAGAAATTAGAAACAATCCTGTAAAAGCAATTAAAACTGCTTGTAATAATGAAAAATAATGATTATATGCACTAAGAACGGTGAAAATAATATAAGCCCATGAAATAAACCATTTTGCTGGATTTTTTTTAGCCATTGAGTCCAAAAAAAAGTCATACCCAAAACAAAAAACAACCCCGAGGCATAAGGGCGGGCAATTTGGCTATACATAATAGTAAATTGTAGCGTTGTCATCCATGTTGAAGCAATGATTCCTACTGTTTCCGAAAACCATTCTTTACCTATACGATAAATCAGATATATGGAAGCGATACCCATTAATAGAAATGGCAATTTTACAATCCATTCGTTATAGCTAAACCAGTGAACCCAATAAAACAAGAAAATCTGTATTAAGGCAGGATGACCGTCGTTGTAAACTCCTTTTTCAATGAGTTCTGAAAAAGAAGAATAAAAAGTTCTATTTAGAGCACTGAGTTCATCTAATGTATAGGGAATATCAAAAAATCGATAAAAACGAAGTAGGATGGCAACTAATAAAATTAATACTATAATAACGCCATTTTTTTTCATATTGAGGAGCTAAAAATAGATATAAAAAGTTTAAAACTTACAAAAAAATTAATTAATCGACATGTAATTAGTTAGAGGTAATTTCAAAACGTTTTAAAATTTCATCGTCGTTAAATTCTTTTGATAACGAAAGAATAACATCTTGAGGCACATTGTATAAGTCGAGTAAAATAAGTCCATCGAGTGCGTCGTTAAAAAGTGGATCTATGTTAAAACCTAAAATACGAGCATTAAGTTTAAGATATTTCTTTAGTAGTACAGGTATTTTAACATTGTTAACTTCGATTTCTTCAATTAATTTATCCAGATCGCCCAAATCATCATTTGTGGTCGAAAGCAAAATATCTGTATCAATTTCGGGTAAATGCGGTTCAAAACCGGTTCTAGGATGAACATAATTTTTGTAATCGTTTTCGAAATAATATTTTTGAATAAACGCTGTAATAAGTGCCTTAGATGCTTTACTATAACTATTGCTAATGCTTACAGGTCCAATGAGATAGCGATATTCTTTGTTTTTTAATAAAAAATAAAGTATGCCTTTCCATAGTAAAAATAAGGGGAGCGGTTTTTGCTGATAATCAATTGTAATAAACGAACGTCCTAGTTCTAGAGATTGTTTTAATATAGGAAAAAAAGCTTCTTCGATATAAAACAGGGTTTGAATATAAAATCCTTTTATGCCGTATTTGCTAAAAATGTCGTTACCTTTTCCAATTCGATAAGCTCCAACGATGCTTTTTTTATCGTCATCCCATATGAATAAATGATAATAATATAAATCAAACTCATCGAGGTCGATACTCTTATTGGTTCCTTCTTTTACTTGTCTGAACGTAATTTCACGTTGACGTCCAATTTCGTAAATAACATTGGGAATGGCTATGGCGGGGGCACAAAATACTTTAAACTGACTAATTTTGAACAAAAAATAATCTTTACTTAGGTTATTAATTTCGTTGATTAAAACATTGTTATCAATAGGGGGGACAATTTCTTGAGGATTAGACGATGATTTTAGCGAAGGGAAAAATTGATTTACGTTGAGAGCAGAACCAAGCGCATAAGTTTTAACTCGTAAAAAACGTCCTAATTGTGAAATACTTTCAAATGATTGAATAAGTTCAGGTTTAATTATTTTACCGATTCTACATTGTATTTGAATATTGTTTCTAAAAAAAAGTTCTTGAGGTAATGCATGGGTTCGGTGTAAACGTATAAATTTTGGAAGCCATTTAACATACCAAGGTTCGGCAATTTCGCTAATAAAAACGGGAATAACGGGCACATTTGCTTTTTTAATAAACTTAATGGCATTGTATTGCCATTGATGGTCTGTTACCATTTTATGGTGATGTTGAAACGACGCTACTTCGCCGGCAGGAAATAAAATAATGCATCCTCCTTCGTTTAAATGTTGAAAAGCAGTTTTAGAGCCTTTTATTCGATATTCTTTGGGGTCATTGTCGTTAAGGGTATCCATGGGTAAAATAAGATCTTTTAAAGGCTTTATCATTCGAAGACTATGACTTGCCATTATTTTAACGTCAGTTCGTTGAATGCTAAAAATTTTATATAAAATTAGTCCATCTATTCCACCAAAAGGATGGTTGGCTATAACTATAAAAGGACCTTGGGTTGGAATACGGTTTAAATCTTGGGTATTAAATGTAAATCGAATGTTTGCTTTGTTTAAAATAGCTTGAATAAATGTTTCGCTGTTATCTTGCTCGTGTTCGGCATAAAATTGATTGATTTGCTTTACCTTTGTTGATTGTATTAAAATTTTAAAAAAGCCTTTTTTGCCAATGTTTTTGAATATTATTTTAAACAATTCGCGGTTTGATATCAACATATGCTCAGTTATAAATATTGAATTTTCAAAGATGGCAAATTTGGTACTAATTTCAAAACCAGAAGTTAAGATATGATTAAATTTAACTCAAAACTTAAAATCTTATTAGACGTCTATTTTGAACGATATAATCAACCTGATTTTATTACTGACGATCCCATTCAAGTTCCACATTCTTTTTCAAAGAAGGAAGATATAGAAATAGCCGCCTTTTTTACTTGTATTATGGCGTGGGGTAAAAGAAAACAAATTATTAACAATGCTTACAAGCTTATGGCTATAATGAATAATAGCCCATTCGATTATATTATGTCTTTTAATAATGAAATGTTGCAACAACTTTCTAATTTTAAACATCGTACGATCAATGGGAATGATATTGTTAATCTGGTTCTCGCTTTAAAACATATCTATAAAAATCAAGGTGGATTAGAATCTTTTTTTACTCAAGAATTTAAAAAAAATAATAATCTTTTTGATTCATTGACCTTGTTGTATGATTTTGTTTTGAATTATACCCAAGATAGACATACAACGAAACACATTTCGAATGTAAAAAACAATTCTGCTGCCAAAAAGCTAAATCTTTTTCTTCGTTGGATGGTTCGAAAAGATGCTAATGGAGTTGACTTTGGATTGTGGCAAAATATTCCTATATCATCGCTTTATATACCATTAGATGTACATGTGTCAGAAATGGCAAGGCATTTGGGTTTATTAACCCGTATGCAAAACGATTGGAAGGCAGTGGTAGAACTTACTCAAAATCTTCGTCAATTCGACCAAAACGATCCTATAAAATACGATTATGCTTTGTTTGGTATGGGATTAGAGCGTTTTAAAATATAAATATTTAGGAGTTTCGATTGAGAATTTTAATACTTAATCCTTTTTGTGTTGACCAGCCCGATTGGTCGGTAAGCATAATTAAAAAATGATAATCGCCTTCGTCAAAGAGTCCGTTTTCATTATTGGCAGGAATGGTTATTGAAAGATTAGGCTCGTATTGTTTTAGACCAGCAGGAATTGCGTAATCTTGGATAAATGAATAAGGGTTGATAGGTGTTTTGATAGGATCTGAATTACAAGTTGTTGCTTCCGTGCTATGTGAATGATGGTCAAAATTTTGGTGAATGTCGATACTGAACGATCCTAACTCAACATTATCGCTAAACAAAACTTTAAAATTAAAAGTTTCACCAAAATACAATGTATCGCAGTTTAATGGAAAGGCATCTTGAATAGAAAAATCAATATTAGGCTTTTGTTTGTCAATGACTTCTTTCTCTTTATTACACGAAAAAAATATAATAGTAGTAGAAAGTAAAAATATCACAAGTTGAATATTTTTCATATGTAATTTATTTTTAAATTAAGGTCAGAACTTATCTCGTTATTTTGACGATATGGCTATTTCATAATATTAAAATTGTTATTCATAATGATAGAAGAAAGGGTATCCGTTGGTTGCTTTATTTGTATTTCAGACTCTACCGAAGATTGATTTCCGTTCATGTCGGAAACTATAAAATGCAAATGGTATTGGCCTGTATCTGTAAGGTTTGTAGGCATGTCAATGTGTTTATGAAATTCAGCGTTTTTTAAACCTGCAAATTCAGAATAAGTAGAATCGAAATACCATGATTTTGTGTGCTCAGAATGAATTTCAATTTTTACAATATTGATTTTTGCTTCGGCTTCAATATCTGCCTCTAGATGAAAGTCAGAACCAATGTAGCCAATTTTACTATTATCCAAACCGACTTCTTTAAGCCTAATTTGAGGTTTGGTTATTTCAGTTTTGTTTTCTTTTTTACAGGCATTAAAAATAACTATGCCCATGGTTGCAATAACGATTAAAAGGTTTTTCATATTCATAAAGTTTAAATTAATTTTGCTTAGACTTATTTAAATTGCTTGAAAATGGAATAGTAATATTTATTACAATATTTCGTCCAGGTTCAGGAACGTTAATCAATCTATAAAAGCTGGTATGGTTAAAATATTTGGTGTTGAGTATATTTTGTATTTGAAAAGAAAAAATAACAAGATGGTTATTAAAGTATAAATTACTTCCTAAACTAAGATTCAAAAGTTGGTAACCTTGTGTAATCTCTTCGGGAGGGACAATCTCTTTTTGCGTTGATGTTAGTTTATAGTCGAGTGAGCAATATAAATTTTCTGCAAATTTCAGTCTATCTTTTTTGAATTTAAGGTTAAACAATATAGAGGCAGGTGGCGAAAAAGGTAAATTATATCCTTTTTTTTCTCCCGACATTTGTTGTGAGTGGACATACTCGGCAATTACACCTAGTTGTATATTGGGTATTATTTCATAATGGCTATGAAATTCACTTCCATACCTTAGTACTTCGCTTTCGGTATAATAAAAAACTTGATTGCCATTGCCATAAAGTCGGTCGTATTGGGCTGAAGGATTAAGATAAATATAATGGGTAAAATAGTTTACAAAAGGAGATATTTCAAAAGCAAATTTTTTATTTCTATATTCTATGGCAGCATCAATTTGGTACGATATTTCTGGCGATAAATTAGGATTTCCTACTTCAAAACTAAAATGATGATAATTTACTCCATTTGCAGCTAGCTCTTTTGCATCTGGAATTCTGAAGCTTTTTCCTCCATTGATTTTAAATATTAAGTTTTCAAGATTATGAATATATCCTATTGACCAAGAAGTGTTGTAAAAATGTTTTTTCAATTCGTTAGATCTTTGTAAGTATGACCACAAAGTATAGTTTTCGTTAGGGCTTTTAAACCAATCGTAATAGCTTTCTGTATGCAAAAAACTATAATCATAACGAATACCAAAATGCAAAATACTTTTATTTGAAAAATAATATTTAGTATAAGCGTAGCTACCAATAGTAAATTGGCTAAATTCCGGAATAATAAAGCTTCGTCCATCAATTTTATTCTTTTGAAATTGATAATTGATGCCTGTTGTAATCGTTGTTTTTTCGTTTAAATAAAAGGTAGGTTTTAAGTTAGCAGAATAAATGTATTTATCTAATTGCAATTCAAGATCGGAAGGAAAAGGTAGGCTGTCGGGAAAAGTAGCGGGCATAAAACCATGATTTACATAAGTACTCCATTCTTGCCTAAAGTTTCTCTGAAATCCAAAGTCGGTTTCTATTTTATAATGAGATCGATTCCATTGACTTTTATTAATAATTTTAAAATGATTAACTTGATGATAAGGATACAAAATGTCTCGACCTGATTTGTCGTGTAACAAAGTATCAACATTACGTGGTTCTATGCCGTGTGCATTGGCAAAAAAGCCGCTTTTATTATATATATTACTTATAAAAAGCTTTGTTGTAAACTTATGTTGAATAATTCCTAAAGTATAATGAATATTTTGTTCATTGCCGGCTGTATTTCTTAATTGTTGTTTATATAATGCCGCTCTATACGAATAAATATCAATACTGTCAGTGGGTACTTTATAATCACCATAATTAATGAGGGTAGTGCGTAAATTCATAAAAAGACTTTTTTTTCGACCAGAAATTAAGATCGACGAGCCCATTAAATTATTATTTGATTTGCCAATAAGGTCAAGTATTACATTAATAGAATTATTGAGTGGAATTTTATTTTGTTTAATGTCGATAATTCCGCCAATGGCATCGGAGCCATACATGATCGAAACAGGTCCTTTAATAATTTCAATGGTTTCGGCATTATATTGGTCTATTTCAAGTCCATGATCGGCACCCCATTGTTGTCCTTCATGTTTAACGCCATTTTCAACTACTACTACTCGGTTAAACCCAAGCCCCCGAATAACTGGCTTTGATTGCCCCGTGCCAATATCGATAGTGGTAATACCTGCAAGGCGTTCGAGAGAGTTCATTAAACTTCCACCTATATTTTGTTTTAAATATTGATTGTTAACTATTTCTAGGTTTAGCGACTCTTCTTTTTCTCGTTTTTCAAAAGACAAATCATTTATTACAACTTCTTGTAAGCTTATAGTTGACGGTTTCATCTCAATATCATAATAGATATCATGATTAACTAGTATAGTGTCAATTATGGTTTTGTAGCTAATATGAGAAATGTTAATTATGTATTGACCTTTTTCCAAATTATAAATAGTAAAATAACCGTCTCTATTAGTAAATGTTCCATGAAACGTATTTTGAAGAAAAATAGAAACACCCGATAATGGTTGTTTTTTTTCATCTAAAATTCTACCACTAAGAGTGAATGTATTTTGACTATATGTGTAAGTTAGACCCATAGCGAAATATAGTATGAGTGGAATTAATATTTTCATTTTTAAGCTGTTTTACATTTATTGCAGATACCTTTAATAATCAGATCTGAATCTTTAATAGTATAGCCGTTCGGTAATTTAGGCGGTTCAAAAGGAACGGTTTCTAAACATTCAACCATGTTGCATTGATTGCAATAAAAATGCACATGCTTTATTTTATTGTTAATGGTGTTATTTAAAGCATATCGAATATTTTTATTATCGATAATAATTTTGTGTAATATATTTTTTTCTACAAGAGTTTTAAAAGATCGATAAAATGTTGTCCGATCATAATGCCCTGCTAAACGTTCGCATATTTCATTTTCAGATAAGGTCCTTTTTGTAGATAGAAAAACATCAATAATGCCTTCTCTACAGCTTGTGCGTCTTAATCGATGATTAGCTAAAATTTCAGATGCTTCCATAAATGCAATATTGTTTAAAATGCAACAATGTTGCAAATATAAATAAAAAAAACGATATGAAATATATTATAGGCTTATATTTATTTTTTAACTTAAATTAACAATTCGTGTCGAAAAAAAAGTGGTTAAGGAATAAATACAAAACCTTTTATAGAAAATCATAAAAATATTGGGTGACTTTTTTCATTAAATGAATTCGGTCTTTGCCTCGAACATTATGTGGATGTTTGGGATATATAAAATAATCGACTAAAATGCCCTTTTTTATGCATTGTTCAATGAAGGCTAAGCTGTGTTGTAAAACAACGGTGTCGTCAATATACCCATGAATAATAAGTAGTTTACCTTTTAAATTTTTAGCTTTATTGAGTAAGCTTGTTTTTTCGTAGCCTTCGGGATTTTCTTGAGGTGTATCCATGTAACGTTCGCCATACATTATTTCGTAATATTTCCAATCTATTACAGGTCCACCAGCAACTCCAACTTTGAAAACTTCGGGGTAGGTAGTCATAAGGGTGGTTGTCATAAAGCCGCCATAACTCCAACCGTGAACGCCTATTCGTTTTTCATCGACAAAACCTTGTTTTATAAGATGTTTTACAAATTCCATTTGGTCTTGAGCTTCATTAACTCCACATTGACGATGGATACAGCTTTCGAACTCAAAGCCTCTATTGGCAGAGCCTCTATTATCAATGGTGGCAACAATATATCCTTGTTGAGCCATATAAAAGTCCCAAAGTGGCGCACCACTTAGCCATTCGTCTTGAACTAACTGAGCATGAGGACCACCATAAACATACAATATTAGAGGATATTTTTTTGCTGGGTCGAAATTCAATGGTTTTATTATACGTCCATATAAATCGGTTTTACCATCGGCTGCTTTAATCGTGTCGAGTTTTAATTCGGGCATAGCATAGTCGCTTAAAGAATTTTTGCCTTCTAAAATGGTTCGGATTTTTTTTCCATAAGCATCGTTTAAGTTGATGGTTTTCGGTGTGTTTAGGTTGCTGTATTTATCAATAAAAAACGAAAAATTATCGTTGAAAATAGGTTCGTGACAACCTCTTTCAGGAGTGAGTCGTTTCATTTCTCCATTGTCAATGTTTACGCTATATACCTGACGCTCTAATGCGGTTGGGTTAGTGGATATAAAGTAAATAGAACGAGTTTTGGATTGATAACCTAGATAGTCTATTACTGCCCAATTGCCCTTAGTTATTTGTTTTAAGAGCGTTCCATCGGTTTTATATAAATAAAAATGGTTGTAACCATTGCGTTGACTTTGCCATATAAATTGGTCGTTTGAGATAAAAATAGCGGGATGTAAGGGTTCTACATAACGGTCGTTTTTTTCTTCAAATAAAGTTTTAACCCATTCGCCTGTTTGTGCATTGTACATATTAAATTTCATGTGATTTTGTTCGCGGTTTAAAACGGCTATGCATATATATTGATCGTCGGGGGTCCATGTTATGTTTGTTAAATATTGTTCTTTAGGTTCACCTGTTTTTAGGTAGATAATATTTTTAGTTTCGGTATTAAAAACGCCGACTAAAACTTCGTGGCTTTTCATACCAGCCATAGGATAACGAATGGGTTTTTCGGTTGCAATTCTTGTTGAAATATCAACGATTGGGTATTGGGTTACCATGCTTTCGTCCATACGGTAAAATGCTAAAAGTTTACCACTGTTGCTCCAAAATATGCCTTTTTCTATTCCAAATTCATTGCGGTGAACCGATTTGCCATAAACAATCCCTTTATTTGTTTCGTTACTTATAGCTACTTTATTGCCGTTGGGATATTGAACCCAAAGATTATTTTCAATAGTATATGCCGCCATTTTGCTTTTGTAATGAAGTTCTATATTATCGGCCGTGTCAGGAAGAGATAAGAATGTCAAAACTTTATTAGCCTTTAAATCGATTTCGGCTATTTTGTTGGAATTTTTTATCCAACAAATATCTTTGGTTGTCCATCGGTATTCAGGAAAAACTACAAAGCTATTAAAGGCACTATCATGTGTAATTTCAAATAATGAATTGCCATTAATAGCCATTATTTCTTTTGCATTTTTTATAGATTGCTGATATAAATTTGCTCCTTTGCTATAAGTAAAAATATCGTTGGTTCGCCATCCAATATTATACAAATCGTTGGCATACATCGTTCTATAGGCTCCAATAACGGCGTCGTCAATGGTTAGCATTTTGTTTTGTGACTTTGTTATAGAGCAAACAAAAACAACTAATAAAATTAAAATTATTTTCTTCATATCTTTGTAATTTACAAATTGAAAATGTGGCTTTCAAAGATATATCATTTATATCAAATTTTACCTGCAATCTTGCTTGTTTTTTATAACAACTTTACACCTTTGCCTCTAAAATCAAACGTCCAAAATAATATTTTGGGAGCGATGCAAGCAAAAACTCATGTGTCTCATCCATATTGTTTTAGATATATAACAGAGAGCGAATTAGAGAAAATATATAAAGGCTACGGTTTAGTTGATGTTAAAAGTTTAGATAGTACTATTGTTGTTGATTTACGTTATGCTAGTAATTATAATTTTTTAGGACGGAACCTGTATGGTGAAATTCAGAAAGCTTATTTACAGAAAGAAGTTGCAATAAAACTCTCAAAGGCATCGCAATTGTTGCGCAATGAGAATGCATCCTTAAGATTGGTAGTTTTAGATGCTGCTCGCCCACTTTCGATACAACAACAAATGTGGACAGATGTGAACTTGCCCAATGGCAATAAGGAAAAATTTGTTGCAAGTCCTTATATCGGTTCATTACATAATTTTGGAGCTGCTGTAGATGTTACTCTTTGCAATCAAAATGGAAGTTATTTGGACATGGGGACCTCGTTCGATTCATTTTCTGATACTGCATATACCATTAACGAAGAAGGTTTGCTTAGGGTGGGCAAGTTGACACAAACCCAATATCAAAATCGAAAACTTTTGCGTAAAATTATGATGGCAGCCGGTTTTTATCCTATTGAAACCGAATGGTGGCATTTTAATGCTTGTTCGCGAAATTATGCTAAGGCTCACTACCCAATTATAGTTTCGCATATATATGCCGAAAATCCTTTACTAATAAATAAAGCAAAAGAGCCACCCGTTTTAGCCGATATTTCGATGCTAAAAGTTGAATTTAGAATTCAAATTTTAACTTCTGTAAATGCCTATTCATCTAAAGACTCACGATTTAAACGTTTAAAAGTGGATTGGTATAAACAAGATAATTTGTATAAATATACAACAGGACATTATAACAACCTTGAAAAAGCTTTGGCTGATTTAGAACAAATAAAGGCAAAAGGCTTTAACGATGCATTTATTGTTGCCTTTAATAATAAACATGAGCGTATAAGTATAAAAGATGCTGTAGAATTATTGCACAGTAAAGATTAATGAGATTTTGAATTACGTTGAATTCGATATAATAAACGTTCGTAGTAAAGCGATTTTTCTATATTTTGGTGTTGTTTAAAATATCGACTTAAGCCATATAATAAATTTGGGTTATTGGGATTTTTGCTAATAGCTTTTTCCCATTGGGCAACAGCATGGACAGTATCGCCCGAAAGTAAAAAATAATTTCCTTCGTTAATATAAGGTATATCCGAATTTGTATCTTTGATTTTTATTAAATTGTTTATTGTATATGCTGAATCTTTTATGTTTAAACTAAAATAAAGGTTTGCTAAATCGTTCATAATATAAATATTGTTAGAGTCGATAATAATCGCCTTATTCAATAATCGAAGTGCTTCATTATTCTTTTTATGCTTTATTTTAACACGAGCTAAATTGTATAGTGCTTCTGAGTAGTTGTTGTTTATACAAATAGCTTTTTTGAACCAATAAGTTGCAAGCGAATCATTTTGGGCATATGTAAAATATACCAATCCTAAATTATTCATGGCAGCATAATAATTGGGGTAAATATCGATGGCTTTTTTATAGTGTTTAATAATTGTATCGATAATATTTGAGTTTATTTTATTCCCTATTTGAACTTGTGTGTTTACTTTGTTCATTAGCATTGTTGCAAAACTCGCATTGGCTTTAGCCGATTCATTAAGTTTAGGCATATCAGTCCTTAATAAGGTTTCAGTATCTTTCCATTCACCGTTTCGTTTAATGCAGTAAATGCCAAATAACAAAGCAATAAATGTAAAGACAAGTGTGTAACGTTTTTTAATTATGGTAATAAAACAAACACCAGCAATAATAAACCCTAATGATGCTGTATAAACTAAACGTTCGGCTACAATTCCATTTATTGGGATAAAAAAATTCGAGAAAGGAACAATGCTTACCCAGAACCATATTATGCCCCATGTTAAAATAGCAGATTTTTGTCTTTTTTTTAATAGAAAGTAAATGCTAGTTATTAAACAAACAACAAAAACAATTTGATTTAGTGTAATGGTATCAGGTATATTTATCGTTTTGTATCCATAATAGTAGCTAAGCGGATATGGAAAGATGAGTTTAACGATGTAAAATCCCATACTCTCGGCGCTTAATAAATATTTGGCAAAGTGAGAATGAATTTCATGAAGAGGATTTTCAAAGTAAAAAAGTATTTTATCTTCTGTTGGAAGTATCCATGATGGAAGTTTATATAAAATCCATGCTCCTATAAATACAATAATAAAGTGAACAAGAATTGGCCATCGGACATTAAAATTTTTATAAAAAAATAAAGTTATGGGAGTTAATAATAGAAATACCATTCCGTTTTCTTTTGTTAGTATAGAAAGCCATGTAAATAATGCCGAAAAAACAAGTTTTATCCATTTTTGAGTATCAATATACTGAATAGCTGTGCTTATTGCAGCTATTCCAAATAGAAATGCAAGAAGCTCTTCTCTGTTTTTTAAACTCGCGACTACTTCGGTATGAATGGGATGGATTGCAAACAGCAGGCTTGTCCACCAAATTATTTTATCATTATTTGGAAATATTTTATTGAGTAATAGATATAACCATACTATGGTAATTATATATAGCAGTAAATTAATTAAATGACTTAAAAATGGTTTTTCGCCCCATAACTGGGATTCAATAAAAAAAGTTGTTCTTGCAATTGGACGATATCCAAATGTATTATCCTTTTCCTGCCAATAATGTGTAGTAAATATTTCTTTAATGCCACTAAAACCTTGATGGCTTGATTTCTGAACAACAAAGTTGTCGTCAAAACTATAATGGTTCCATAGTGTATTAGCAAAAACAGCAACTGTTATACACAATAATAAGATAAAGGGTTTGTTTTTAAATACTTTTTTTGAAAACATTGACAAATATACAAGAAGAATATATTATAACAAAATTAACAAAATTTAAATTATCATAATTAGAATGAATCTAAATAAATAGTTAATTTTGCAAAAAAAAATATGTTAAAATTTATACTTATATTATTATTTCCTTTATCACTTTGGGCACAAAAAGGTAGAATAGAAGGACGTATAGTTCAAAAGAACAACGAACCTATTCCTTTTGCAAATGTTGTAATAATTGGTACATCGATAGGTGCTTCGAGCGATTTTGATGGTAAATTTATTATTACAGCTCTTGAACCAGGCTTTTATAAACTTCAAATTAGTTCGGTTGGACATAAAACTCTTATAACACAAGATATTCAAGTTATAACGAACAAAACAACTTATATGGATTTTACGTTAGAAGAACAAAGTTATAATTTAAATCAAATAGAGGTAACAGCCGAACGCTTTGTTAAGAAAGAAGAAAGCCCTGTTTCAATGCGAAGCATAGGAATTTCGGAAATAGAAAATAGTGCTGGTGCCAATCGCGATATAGCTCGTATCATACAAAATTATCCGGGTGTAGCAGCTTTCCCTGTTGCCAATCGCAACGATATTATTGTTAGAGGTGGGGCTACTAACGAAAGTCGCTATTTTGTTGATGATGTCGAAATTCCTTATATTAATCATTTTGCTACTCAAGGAGCATCTGGGGGGACCAATGGAATTATTAATGCAGACCTTATACGTGATGTTAACTTTTATGCAGGTGCATTCCCAGCTAATAAATACAATGCATTAAGTGGTGTATTCGATTTTAAAACGGTAGATGGAAATCCCGATAAAACAAGGTATAGAGCAACTATTGGAGCATCAGAAATATCATTAACTGCCGATGGACCATTAACCGATAAAGCTACGTATATATTATCGCTTCGACGCTCGTACTTACAATTTCTTTTTAAAGCTTTAGGACTTCCATTTTTGCCAACTTTTAACGATTATCAAACCAAAGTGCGTTATCGAATCAATAATAAAAATGAAATAACCTTTTTAAGTATTGGGGCATTAGATCAAATGAAGCTTGACACCAAAATTAAAAATCCAACAGAAGAACAACGTTATATTTTGAATTTTTTGCCCGTTTTTGAACAATGGAATTATGCTATTGGAACTGTATATAAACATTACGAAGAAAATGGATATTCAACCTTAGTAATTAGCAGAAACATGTTAAATAATAGTCAATATAAATATTTTAATAATACTAAAACCGAAGCTAATAAACTTATTGATTACAAAAGTCAAGAACAAGAAAATAAATTTCGATTCGAAAAATATTTTATTCAAAATGGTTTAAAAATAAATGCAGGAATACAAGGAGAATATGCCACTTATGATGTAAACAACTATCAAAAAATTTTTTATTCTGGGCAAATCGATACATTGGTATTTAATTCTTCTTTATCATTATTTAAGTATGGTATATATGGACAACTATCAAAAAATTTCTTGTCTGAACGTTTGAGTTTATCAATAGGTGTCAGAACCGATGCCACTCCATATAGTTCAAGCACTCATAATCCCTTAAAACAGTTATCGCCTCGAGTATCTGCTTCGTATGAATTAACAGAAAAATGGAGCATTAATGCTAATTGGGGAAATTATTATCAATTGCCATCTTATACCATTCTTGGTTATAAAGATAAAAATGGAATTTTTGTTAATAAACAAAATGGGATTCGGTATATACAGGCTAATCATTATATATTAGGTTTTTCGTTTTTACCGAATAAATTAACAAAGCATTCCCTCGAGGGTTTTTATAAAGAATACAAAAACTATCCCTTTTTATTGAACGATTCTATTAGTCTGGCATTTAAGCCTATTGATTATGGTTTCGTTGGCAACGAACCGGTTACATCTACTTCAGTTGGTAGGGCGTATGGAATAGAATATTTATTGCAAACAACATTGTTAAAAAACTTAAATCTAACCTTATCTTATACTTTTGCTGTTAGTGAGTTTAAAAACAAACAACAAAAATACAGACCTACTTCGTGGGATAACCGACATATTTTGAATTTAACAGCGAATAAGAAATTTAGTAAAAATTGGAACGTTGCACTTAAATGGCGATTTGCTGGAGGACTCCCTTATACACCTTATGATTTAGAGCGTTCGTCACAAATTGCAGCATGGGATATACAAAATCGTCCATATTTTGACTTCGATAACATAAATGGACGTCGATTTAAATCATTTCATCAGTTAGATGTTAGAGTTGAGAAAAGATATACTTTGAAAAAAACTGAATTACGACTTTATTTAGATGTTCAAAATATTTATAACTTTAAATCAGAGGAACTTCCACGAATTACCAATTTAGATCAGAACGGTAACATTATGATCGATCCAAATAATTCAAGTCGTTACTTATTACGAGAAGTGCCTTCGTCGGGTTCGGGAACTATATTGCCAACCATTGGAATTATTTTTAATTTTTAAAAAATGAATATGAGAGCTATTTTTTTTACATGGCTAATGACTATTGCTATTTCGGTTTTATCACAAAACAAAAACGAACCATTATTCTTTAAAACAAACCCTCAAGGGAGTGGACAAAAATTAACGATTGCATTGACCAAAGGGAGTAAATATAACCATCCTTTGTTAGCCATATGGCTAACCACAACCGAAGGAAAATACATACAAACTTTATATGTTTCGCAATCGATAGCAAAGGGGATTTACGAACATGGAAAATCGGAACAAGGAAAATGGTTCCCGGGTGAGCATCGCCGTCCTGCCGCACTACCATATTGGGCTTTTTCAAGAGGTGTTCGTGAAGCAGATGGATTATATTTGCCGACACCACAACACCCAATTCCAGATACTTATACTGGGGCTACGCCTCAAAACCATTTCGTGCTCGAAACAAGGTTAGATAAACCTATTCAAGGTAAAGCAATACTTTGGTTAGAAATCAATCAACCCTTCGATTTCAACGATTATTGGCATAATCAAAAGTTTCCAGATAACAATCAATACAGAACTTCTGGACAACCCAGTTTGGTTTATGCCGTCATCGTCGATTTTAATAGTCCTATTAAAGAGTATTATTTAAATCCGATGGGGCATGGACACCCCACAGGTGAAGATGGAACATTATTTACCGATTTGACAACATTAACGTCAGCTTTAAAAATTGTAGAAAAAATTAAAATTCAATTTGAATAGTTTTTAATTTTTTATTTACCTTTGAGAAAAAAATGATTATGGATATAAATGCTTTTATCAATCGTACCAAAAACTTAATTGTTAAACCTGAAGAAGAATGGAAAACCATTGAAGCTGAACAAACCAAAGCTTCAGTAGTATTTAGCAATTTTGTATTACCTTATTTAGTGCTAAATTTTATAGCGTCTATTTTAGGAAGCTTTTTGTTTGCTGGTAGGATTTTGTTTTATAATCCTATATATTATGGCATTGCTACTGCATTGACTTCCTTTTTGGTATATGTAATTGTACTTTTTGTAACTCCTGTTATTATTAAAGCTTTAGCATCATCTTTTGGAACCGAGGTAGATAAAGATAAGGCATTTAAATTAGTGGCTTATTCGTTTGTTCCTTCTTATATAATAGGAATTTTGGTCGGTATTTTGCCCTTATTAGGTATTTTAGGAATTTTAGGTTTGTATTCATTATATGTATTGTGGCATGGCTTTGGCTCTTTACTTCATACTCCCGAAGATAAAAAAGTTGGATTTTTTATTGTAAGTATCTTAATTATTATTGGAGAATATTTAATATTAGGCTTTATTTTAGGGGCTATTTTATTGGGATTAATTGCTGGAAGTTTTTATATGATGTAATACTGTAAATGAGCAAAGAGAAAATAATTGCTAAAAACAAAAAAGCATATTTTTTATACGAAATTGTAGAGGTTTTTACAGCAGGTATTGTACTTACAGGAAGCGAAATTAAGTCTATTCGTGCAGGTAAAGTTAATTTTGTTGATTCGTATGCGATACTTATAAATGGCGAATTAATTTTAAAAGGCTTACATATTGCACCATATGAGCATGGTGGATATGCTAACCACGAACCAACACGCGACAGGAAATTGTTGTTGACAAAAAGCGAAATAAACAGAATTAATAGAAAAGTTACAGAAAAAGGATTGACGTTAGTTCCTTTATCTTGTTTTATTTCTGAAAAAGGTTATGCAAAGCTCGAAATAGCTATTGTTAAAGGTAAAAAGGCATTCGATAAACGTGAATCAATTAAAAAGAAGGATAACGCTCGCGATACAGAACGTAATTTAAGCGATTATTGATCGAAGAAGTAATCGTTCAACTCGTAAATATCTTCAATAGTTAAGTTAGTTTGCATATCGAAAAATTTATCGATAGCTATGTTTATTTCTTCTACTGAAATATAACCATCGTTGTTTAAGTCAATGGGTTTAAACTTAGCAGGCATTTCTTCGTAAGAGCGTTTGAATTTTTTGGTTTTTGATTTTTCGGGACAAAGTGATGGAAAATAATCGCAAAGGTTTTCCATAGGAACGGCATTAGGTGGGTTCGAAAGAGCAATAAGTTCATCTTCGGTATAAGTTACACCTTTAAGATTTACAAGTGCATTTTTCTTCGATTCGGGTTCGTCGTCTCTGTAATCGGGAATTCCGTCGGCATCTTTGTCTATGGGGCATCCTTTGGTATCTACTTTCGTATTAACAGGGGTTTCGGGACATTCGTCCCAAAGGTCAATGACTCCATCGCCATCTTCATCTTCTTTGTCGAGCATTGCAAAATCAACATCGCCAAAATGACTTTCCATTGGGGTTAGTTTTGGAGGGCTAAACAAATCGTATGAAATAGTAAAATAAGTAAATAAAAAATGATCGCCTTTTTTATCTCCTTTTCGCGAGCCTTCGCCTTTATTGCTTACATTATCAATGTTGTCGTTAAAAGTAAAATGATAGCTAACACCAACTTTGGCTTTAAGCCTATGGGTATATTTATATTCTAAGCTAAAATCGATAGGAAATGCGATGGCCACTTGTGGATATTTACCAACCCCATCAAGGTTCAATTCGCGGAGATCGGTTTCGTATTTATAATCACGATGAAGCATTATGCTGGTAAGTTCGTTGCCTTGGTTTTCGTCAACATTGCGAATAGTCCCATCGCTCCAATAATGATATAAATTTCCATTGGCATCGTATAAATCAGCCTTCGAATTAAATTCAAAAGATTCAATACCTATTGCTATTGTGGGAAGCAGACGAGATGGCTTTTTAATGAGGTGAAGGAAATTGTATTGTGCCATAGCGCCGCCTATTAAAGCATCGGTTTGAAAGTTGATAAATCGGCCTTCGGTTTGGGTGTTTCCTGTCATTTTTCCATATATAACATTAAAGCGAAGGTCGAAATATTTGTTGATGGTGCGTGAAATTACAAAATTCCACGCTCCTCTTCCTACGGTTGGGTGTGTTGAATAATTGTCGCGGACATCGCCTATAAAAGTGAAAAATCCTCGTCCAATACCAATAATAGGTTTATAAACAAGTTTTTCGGGTTGGGGTGTTGTGTCGAGTAAAATATATTCATAAGGGCTGGGACCTTTAAACATATTAGAATCAATAGGCTCTTCTTGGGCATATAACAATGTTGTTGTTAAAACAAAAAAAAGTATGAAACCTATTGAATATTTTTGCATTTGTATAAATTTTCAACTTTTATACGCAAAGATACAACGAAAGTTTTATTTTTTTTACTGTATCCATTTTTGATTTGCTATCATGAGTGCTTCTTGAACAGTAATACGTGTCCCGTTATTGTAGGCCGATACAAAAGCATCGTGAATGGGAGTGTTTTGCCATATTTGAATGCGTTTGTCTCTGGCTTCCTTATATAATCCAAAGGAGCCAACAGTGTATTTGTGCCAACCTTCGTGTTGTTCTACTTGTACAGGTTCATTAATATTAAAAGTTTTGAAGTAATAGCGTGGGTTAACAGGTTTATGCCCTGCTGCTATTTGAACTCTAAACTTTATGCCAGTTTCGGGAATATTGATTTGTTGATTGTTTTTATTTTGTTTCGATTGTTTTTGAGTATTATTTTGATTGGAGGTGTTATTAACTACCATGGATTCATTATTCTTATTTTTTTGTATTGTATTGTTATTTAAATTTTGTTGATTATTTTTATTGTTTGTATTAATTTGAGCGGTTTCGTTATTATTACTGATATTGATTTGATTAACTCGTTGTTGTTTTTGTTCATTCACAGATGCCATAATGGCTGAATTTAAAAATTCGCGATTTTGAATGGATTTAATTTTTGTTGCTTCGTTTTCAATATATGATAAAGAGCCCGTTAGGTTGGGCATTTCGCTTACACCATCTTTGGGAGTGAGTTTATAAGACACAATAAATTGCTTTTGTGGAGGAAGTGACATCCATAAAAATTTTACAGTATTGTCTTTAAAAGAAAAGATAGCTTCATTATTTTCGATGGCGGTAGCGGTATAGCCTTCAGGGATTTTTTCTTGAATTTTAGCAAACTTGTCGCGAGGTAAATTGGCTGTATTTACAAGTAAACTAACTATTATTTCATTGTTAGTCCTTTCTACTTGTCGATAACAGAAAATATTATCTAGCTGAAAATCATTAGAGGCTTGGGTTTGAATGGTGTCTTGAGCTTGATTGTTATTAGCTAGATATCCAGTTGGTCTGATAATAACCGATACAGTGGGAGATTCTACATTTTTACGTTCGTTGTTTTCGATATAACTAAAAATTCCTGTTAAAAAGAGAGGACCTTCTGCTGTGGGGTCAATGTTGATTTTGTAAGAGAATGTAATTTGACTATCCCTTGGCAAGCTAAGCCAGCCCACTATGATTCTTTGATCTTTAAAGGTAAAATCACCACTCGGAATGTTTAATGCTTCGGCAGTATATCCTACAGGCAAATTTTGTTGATAGCGTGCAAAACTATTAACATTACCTTTATTTATAGTAACTTGAATAATGATAGATGAGCCTACTACCGCTTCTTCAGGTGCCTGAATAGAAACCGATACAGGATCTTGAAACAGTGATAATATTAAAAAGCCAATAAAATTAAATATGTAAAATAAATATTTTATCATTAACAATAGTTAAGACTAAGTTTTAGTTTCAAATGTAAATATTATATTTGAATGTATCATTTTTTTACAAAAAAATATTAACAATTGTTGATAAATAATGTTCATAACTTGCAATGTTCATATTTTATGAGCAATACAAAAGTATTAAAAAATTGTTAATAAGTCAAATTATTAACCATATATTTGAACATTTTTTCTTAAAAACAAAAAAATGAACGTCAAATTTTAATGAAAGGTTATTCGTTTTTTATTACTTCAAATGTTTTAATTGCACATTTTTTTATTTCAACATTATTATTGTCGATGGCGATATAACCCAATTTGACGGTATAAGTGCCCGGTTTTTTGAAAATTCTTTCGCAGGTTTGTCCGGTAGCTTTATAGCCATCGCTAAACATCCAAACATATTGCTTAATGTTTCCATTCGGTAAGTATGATTCTTGTCCGTCAAAAACAACTTTTTGGCCTATAAAAATGGTATCGGGATGTGTAATATAGGGTTGAATAGGTTTTTCGAGCAACATGTCGTAGTTAGCTACTTCTTGTATTTCATTTGAAATAGTATCAATCATAATAAGCGTAACATGATAGTTGCCATAATCGTTAAAACAGTGGTCAGCTTCCCATCCATTGACTTGGGTGCTGTCTCCAAAATTCCATTGGTAAATAACAGGCAACGTATCGAGATATTGCGAAGTTTCGTCTAAAAAGTGATAACAAAGGTTCTTTTCGATCATGGTATCGCATTGTTCAAAGATGGGTAAATTTGAATAAAACCGATATATATCATCGGTTTTTTTACGGTCAGATGAGAAAAATCCTTTTTCAAAACTCGAGTCGCAAAAAAATGAAATATCATTGGCAGTAGAATTAATAGGTTCGGGAAGTACAGTAGCAGGTTGCCATTGCAAATTTTCTTGTTCTGAGAAGTAAATATCAAATTTTTTAGTGCTATCGCGATTCGATGAAAAATATAAACGATTAGCAATTAAATAAGGATAGATTTCGTCTTTGGCAGAGTTAATGGCTTTGCCTAAATTGATGGGTGTATCCCATGTGGTATCTTTTTTCTCAGAAACATAAAGGTCAAAACCACCATATCCACCGGGCATATCCGATGAAAAATACAAAAAACGACCATCGGGAGAAAGACTTGGGTGTCCTAATCGATAATAATTATTGTTGTATGGAAAAGCTTTAACAATAGGTGGAAAACCATGACTGAAATCATAGAAGAATAGACCTACAGGTGCCTTGTGTTTTTTACCACCTTTAATATAAAAATTCTGACTTACTACAAAAGTATCGCCCCAAGCAATAGCCGGACCATCGTGAAAAGTGGTATTGATGTAATGAAGCATGGAGTCAATGCTAGTTTTTACAATTTTATCATTTTGAAGATAATAAACATCGTAAAAAAATTTATTATCGCTGGTTTTGGTGCTTTGAATGGCAGTTGTTTTTTTATTGCTGGTATAAATCAACCCGTTTTTATAAATAAAGGGAGCTATCTCGCTGTAATCGTTCGTGTTTATTGATTCATGAATGACTTCTATGTACGATTGTGCTTCTCCAAAAAGAAAGCTAAACACAAAAAACGCTATAATACCTACCCTTATCATCGTTAAAAGAATCTTGTTGAATAAACATTGTATTGCCTGATGAGTTCGTATCTCAGAACAATTTCATTCGATCCTGTGGTTACTTTTTGTAAGGGAGAAGTTGTAAAATCATGGGCATAACCCAATCGTAATTGTTTATTGATTTGATATTCCATTGAGAAAACCAAAGCATCGGCTGTGCGAACGGAAACTCCTAATGATAACGTATTCATTACAATAACCGACAAGTTTAAATCAATCTGACCATCGTTTTTAATAGCTTTAAAAAAGAACGATGGATGAAGTTGAATGTCTTTACCTAAATTAAAAACAAAACCGGATGCTAAATATGAAGTTAATGCTTTGGTATTGATGCTATCGTAAGCTTGCAATGAATTATAGCCAAAAGAAGAGAGTAGAGGTAAAGAATAAGAGAAATAAAAATGTGGAGCATAATAATAAATTCCAAAGCCTGCATCAAATTTTGTTTGATGAAAAACCACTCCGTCAAAAACTTGATCGTTGGGTTGGTTGGTTTTTACTTGTGAGAGGTCTGCTTTAAATGAGGTAATTCCCGTTTTTAAGCCAAAAGCAAGGTTTCGTTTGCCTTCTTTCATGCGAATACGGTAAACATAATTTACACCTAAGCCTGTAAAGCGGCTAACACCTATTTTATCGTTAAATGCAATGAATCCTGCGGCTAAGTTTAACTTTTTTAATGGAGTATGAAAGCCAAAATTCATGGTTCGAGGTGCGCCTTCTAAACCTGTCCATTGCTGGCGAGCCATAAGATTGGCTGAAAAAACTTCGCGACTACCGGCATAGGCAGGGTTTATTATTTGTCCGTTCATGTAAAATTGGCTTAACGATTGAAAATATTGACTTTTTCCAATCATTGTAAGGCATAGTATTCCATATAGTAATAGCCACTTTCTCATCGTTTCAAAATAATGTAACCACTTGCTTTTACTTTGTTGTTTTTCTGAACTATGTAAAAATAGGTGTCGTCAGGTAACACATGACTGTTTAAATCTTTACCATCCCAGTCGTTGGCATATGGTTCTTTTTCGTAAACCACATTTCCCCATCTATTGAAAACTGTGAGTTTATAATTGTCAGTTGGTTCAATTCCATGAATTACGAAGTGGTCGTTTGTACCATCACCATTGGGCGAGAATCCTTCAGGGATAAATAGGCTTTTCAGCTCTATGGCAATATCATCGAAAACAACGGGACAGTTGCCATTTGAAACTGTCCATCTAAGTATATTAATTCCTTCGGCGAAATTGCTTACAGTGGTATTTGGATTATGAAGATCTGAAAATGTAGCTTGTCCTTCAATTACTTGCCATGTGCCTTGTCCTGTATTGGGGATAGAGGCTTGCATCGTAATGGGGATGTTCTCTGAAATAATTATATCGGGTCCGGCATTGGGGATTTGTGGTGGTTCATAAAAAGTAAGTTGTATATGATTCGTATCTATACAAGGTCCATTTTTTACTTCCCAGATCAGTGTGAAAGTTCCGTAGTTAGAGCTTTGAACTTGTGCATTAGGATGATGTATGTCGTTAATGCCGATATGGGTAGGAACGGTCCAAGTTCCTATGCCGGGTGAAGGATTTTGAGCTTGTAAAGTAGCACTGTTTCCGCACAATTCCATACTTGAGGCATGGGCACTAACAGGGCTAAAACCATGAATAATAATACTATCGGTTGGAATAGTACCATTACATCCACTGGCATCACTAAGTTGAGTGATAGATATGATATACAAAGGTTGATTGATGTTAATGGTGTATTCAGAATCGGCTTGTGTTTGGTTAACATTATAAATCGTTCCGTTTACAGTAAATTGAATATTCCAAGGTGAAGTTCCATCTATATGGGTATGAATATGTACCCATAAATTGGGCGTTAAACAGAGGCTGTCGTTTTCAACTAAAGAGTAACTTATAGAAGGTGGTACATTACCGATAATGCTTATTTCGTTGCTGTTTGAACTGCAATTGCCAATTTGAATAATACGACGATATTGTTTTTGTCCAATAGCGAAGTTTGGTAAGTAACAAGCAGAAGTTGCACCTGGAATGTTTTCCCAATTGCCATTGTTAAGCCATTGCCATTGATAGCTTACGTTTTGACCTTGAGTATTTACTACTTCGATAATGGTATCCATAGGTGCACCTTCGCAGAAATGGGTGTGCTCAATAGATATTTGATTGTTAGGTAAAATAATGGGATAAATAGCAAACGTATTACTGGTATCGATGCAAACACCAGAAGTTACGATTCGAGCATAAAAAGTAGTATCGAAAATAGCAGGTGTGCTGTATGCTTGGAATTGATTAGGTCCCAAAGCAGAATTCCAGTTGATAGAGTCTTGACTTTGAACCCAATGATAAGTATAGCTTCCTGAACCACCAGCAGGGTTTACGTTAATACTACCAAGCCAAACAACAGAACCTTGACATACATGAGCTGTACTACCAAGTCCTAACGTCGATTGTATAAGATTTCCAATAATTGGAGGGAGTAAATCAATAGTTACAACATTACTGGTGTCGAAGCATCCATCTTGTTCAACAATGCGGCGGTAGTAATAATAACGATGCGAAGAATAATCATTTAAAGTAAAAGTAGCAAAGACCGTTGTATCGGGTAATAGTTCCCATTGATTTAAATCGTAGCTGATTTGCCAAATAAAATGCAAAGTTCCTATTGCTCCGCTTACAACACCATCGATATTACCTTGGGCAAAACCACAATATTGTTTAATGGTGTCAATATTATTTATATAGATATGGTTAGCTGTAAGAGTGTTGATTTTATATAAAGTTATAATATTCGATGAATCGACACATCCATTAAAATAAACAACACGTTTGAATCGAACCATATTGTTAAATGGTGGAGGGGTAATAATATAACTCGTTATGCCTGTATTTGTCCATCCACTACCAGTATTCATTAGCCATTGATAAGTATATCCGTTTTCATTATTCCCTTCAATAGGTAGAGGGGTTTCGTTCGCACAATAAACGGAATCGGCTGTATAAATTTGATTGTTGATGGTAGTAACATCAATATGAACGGTATTGCTGGTATCGCTACATCCACCACCTAAGATAACTCGCTTGAAATAACTACTTGATGTTGCTATCCAGTTATAATTTTGGTTATAGTTTATATTGGGTGCTGCATACCAATCGAAGCCATTAGGGCTATATTTCCATTGATATGAAATGGTGCCAGCTCCTGAAGGGACAGAACCAGTAATAGTTATACTGTCGTTTGCACATGCTTGACTTTGGGTTAGTGAAATATTGTTGTTTTGCAATTGCGTTGTATAACTAATCGTTTTAGAAATTGTAATACTGCAATTATGAGCATCGGTAACTGTGATAACATAGTTGCCAGCACATAAATTATTTAAATTAGCAGGATTGATAGTGTAAGGCGATGTGCCTCCTATGGGAGATACAGTAATGGAACCATTGCACGAATACGAACAACTAGTATTGGTAATAGTGGTATTTATGGTAAGCGGTTGTGGTTGTGTAATAGTTACAGAATTATTAACCGTACAACTATGGCTATCATAAACGGTTACATTGTATGTTGTTGCTGATAATCCTGTTGCTGTTTGATTTGCTTGGCCATTGCTCCAATGGTAAGTATATGGTGGAACTCCGCCCGATGCAGAAACGGTGGCGGTACCATTATTACCGCCATTGCATAATACATTTGTTTGGCTTATGGATGAAGTTAAAATCGGTGGTTGGTTAATTAAAATAGTATCAATAACCGAGCATCCCATATTATCCGATATGGTTACTGTATATGTGCCTGCTGTAACATTATTTATAGAGTGAGTTGTGTTACCATTACTCCAATTATAGGAATAAGAGCCAGAACCTCCGGTAACTGAAATGTCTGCACTCCCTGTGTTTTGTCCATAGCAGTTTACATGATTGATTTGAATGTTTAATTGTAAGGGGACGACCGTAATAGTAACTACATTGCTTGTGTCGTTTTCAATAACACTACCATCAGACGACAAAACGATTCGTCTAAAGTAGGTTGTTTGTGATAAAGGTGATGGCTGATAATTGGCTTGATTATTCACTCCTGGACAATTATTCCAAGTGGTTTGATTGGTACTGCATTGCCATAAGTAAGATGTATAAAAAGGCGATTCATCACCTGTTAACATATGAGGCTGGATTCCCGGACAAACCGAATGATTGGAACCGATGATGTTATTACTGAGCAAACAATTTAAACGTAATTGAAAGTTATTTGTTGCCATTCCATTAGCTCCGTCAGTGCCTTTGTATAATGATGAACAAGCATTGCCTGCTAAGCCTTTTGAAACATTAATAGTAGGTGAAGGACCACTAAATGTAGAATAATAAACAACGCCTCCGCCTCCACCACCACCCGAGCCACGGCAAGTTATGTTATTGCTGCTACCTCCGTTACCGCCCAGAGCATTAAGCAAAATATTTCCATTAATAATTGGAGATATAAATACAACCGAACCACCTCCTCCGCCACCACCGGCACTTTCGTAAGTGGTAACTAGATTCACCGATTCGCCATTTGCTGTAATTTGCTTATTGTTAGCTACAATGTTATTAGCGATAATGATAATAATTCCACCACCATTTCCACCTTTGGTAACGTCGTTAGAGTATTGTTCGTAAGTTCCGGTTCCACCACCTCCACCCATAAATAATTTTTGAGCAACGGTACCTGTGGTACTTAGAATATTTAATCCTCCAATACCTCCATAGTTTTGATTTACCAAAATACAAGCATCACTTTCTCTACCTCCGTTACCACCTGCTCCGGCATTACTACCTCCTCCTCCAGCCGAATTGATGCCATTACCGCCTCCACCTCCATTGATAAATTTTCCTCTTCCTCTAGCAAAATTTAATGGAAGTTGAGCGATACCTTCGCCTTTTAATCCAGCAGAATCATAACCATTTACGGTATAATAATAACTGTATATGCCACCGCTAGCCTCGTTTGAACATTTATTAAGCGAGTTGATTACAGGTGAATTCGCTCCTCTAAAACCTTTTCCGGTAACATCTATATTGGCGTTAAGGGTTAGTGTACCATTAACAAACATTACTAAAATTCCTCCTTTTGTACCATCCCACGGGTCGCAAGTGAGGGTAGTATTTACGGTTGCGTTTGTGTAAGTTTTTACTTTAACGACTTGAAATAAATTATCATCATAATTGTTTAATAGTGGGCAAGAAAGTGTAATGATTTTATTGACTCCGTCAATGGATTGAATGATTGAAAAATCGTAGTTTCCTGCATTTCCAATGTTAAGAATATCTCCAAATGAGCTATTATTGGTGAGGACAGGAATAGCTCCTTGAGCTTGATAAATCAAAATAGTGTCGTTTACACTAAATAATGCAATTTGATTGATTTTTAACTGAGTTGAACTTATTTGGTGTATACCCGAAGCATAGCTATTGATTACGCCTCCAATGATTGCATTTTGTGCCTTTAAAAGAAAAGGCAAAAGAAAAATCACTATGAAAAAAAAGTATTTTTTCATTGTAAGGTTTTAATCCAATTAGTTAGGTCAAAGTTATCAAAATTACCTGAACTCATGAGCAAAATTACAACATTCTTTTGAATAGACGAAGATAAATAATCAAACAGTTGCCTCGATTGACTAAAAATTTTTAGATTTGTTGATTTAAAGCCACTTTGAATGTCATCGGGTTGTAAGTCAGGTAGTTTTTTTAGTGCTAAAGCGTGTGGATTAAAATAAACAATGGCTTCGTCGCTAAAATTCATGCTGCCTGCATATTGAGGTAAAAAGTTTTTTTGTAAACTACTATAAGTATGCAATTCGAGGCATGCAATGAGTTTTTCTTCATGATAAATAGACTTTATTGCTTGTATAGTAGCTTTAACTTTGGAGGGAGCATGGGCAAAATCGATGAATACAGTAATGTTTTTTTCTTTGTTGAAGTACAATTTTTGTAAACGTTTATTAGCACCTTCGAAAGTTGAGATAGCAGCATAAAAATCTTTATCGCTAATACCGAGTTCGTTGCAGACAAATTTTGCTCCTTGTATGTTTTGTAAATTATGATTTCCAAAAATATTTATAGGCACTTTTTGGTCATTAACCATTAAGAAGGTTTGTTGATTTTCAACAATAGCATCGTGTTCTTTGTAGGGGATTGATTTTATATCGTTTCGAAGTTGTTGGGCAATTTTTTGCAATTCGTTATCGCCTTGATACCAAACAAGCGAACCCTGAGGTTCAATAAGATCGGTAAAAATTTTAAATTGCTCAATGTATTTTTCAAAAGTTGGAAATACATTCATGTGGTCCCAAGCGATTCCGGTTATAAGAGCTATATGGGGCTTGTAAAGATGAAATTTAGGGCGCAAGTCGAATGGGGCTGTAAGGTACTCATCTCCTTCAAAAACCATGATGGGTGCATCGTCCGAGAGCGATACCATGCGTTCAAAACCTTTTATCTGTGCACCAACCATGTAATCAAATTTTAATTGGCAATGTTTTAATACATGCAGAATCATGGAAGTAATAGTTGTTTTACCATGACTACCACCAATGACGACTCTTTTTTTATGTTTAGCATGTTCGTATAAAAATTCGGGATAGGAGAAATATTTTATTTGAAGTTCTTGTGTTTTTAAAAGTTCTGGATTGTCGGGTCTGGCATGCATGCCGACAATAACTACATCGATTTGTCGATTAATTTTGTCGGGAAACCACCCCCAGGCTTCGGGCAAAAGACCAGCATTTTTAAGTCTCGTGTATGAGGGTTCAAAAATTTCGTCATCGCTTCCGGTTACTTTATGACCTTTTTTTGCTAAGTCTAAAGCTAAGTTGTGCATCGCACTTCCACCAATAGCTATAAAATGATACCACATAAAATAAATTATAATTTTAGTAATTTTAAGCCAAAAATTTTGTTAAAAGTACCAAAAAATATGAAGCTAACAATCATTGAAACCGAAAATTTTAAAGTAGATGGCGGCGCTATGTTTGGAGTTATTCCCAAGTCGATGTGGCAAAAGGTGTATCCGGCTGATGAGAATAATATGTGTAATTTGGCTAATCGCTTGTTATTGATTGAAATTAAAGACAGAAAAATATTGGTTGATGCCGGTATTGGCAATAAACACGATGATAAATTTCTTTCGCATATATATGTTAATGGCGAAGGTAATTTGCTTAAGTCACTAGCGAATAATGGTTTTTCTACTGCTGATATTACCGATGTTGTTTTTACCCATTTACATTGGGATCATTGTGCTGGTGCTACTTATTACAATAGCAATAGAGAATTATGCCTTACTTTTCCTAATGCACAATATTGGGTCAGTAAAAGCCAATGGGAGTGGGCACTTAATCCGAATGCTCGCGAAAAAGCTGCCTTTCAAAATGAAAATCTTATTCCACTTCAACAAAGTGGTAGGTTGAATTTGATTGAACATAATACAGTTTTATACGACAATATTGAGCTACGAATATACGATGGTCACACTATGGGCATGATTTCGCTTATACTTCATAACAATAATTCTGTATTAGCGGTTCCGGCCGATTTAATTCCTACTGCTGCACATATTCCATTACCATGGATCTCGGCATATGATATACAACCGATGCAATTGTTAAAAGAAAAAAACGATTTCTTAAACGAAGCATGGGAAAAACAGTGGATATTATTTTTTGAGCACGATATTCATACTGAATGCTGTACACTCGATAAGACAAACAAAGGAATAAAAGCAAAAGATTTTCTTCCTTTATCAGCCGTAAAATTATGAATAAAGAAAAAGTTAATCCCACCGAAGTTTTATCGTGGGTAGATGGAAAAATAAAGTCGTCTAATCGATTATTGTTTATAGAGAACGCTATTTGGCAACCCGGAAATGAACGAAAAGAAAGGCTATTGTTGCAATATATTAATGCTATAGCCAACCAAGGAGGAGGAACAATTGTGTTTGGTTTACAGACTTACCGTCGTAGGGCACATAATATTATTGGTATTGACAAAAATGAAGGTTCAGAA
The DNA here is from genome assembly GCA_013314715.1 of Bacteroidales bacterium. Taxonomy (NCBI): domain Bacteria; kingdom Pseudomonadati; phylum Bacteroidota; class Bacteroidia; order Bacteroidales; species Bacteroidales bacterium. The sequence goes on from JABUFC010000013.1 coordinate 51,877, forward strand.
TTTTGGTTAAAAACTCTCATTAAAACAAATATATCGCCTGTAATAGAGAATATTGACATCTATTCGCTTCGCATAAATGACAAAAACCTGTTAGTTCTTACGATTGAATCGAACGATGCCCCGTATATGATTATAGACGATGGTTTTTATGGATGGAATGATATAAAACCACGGAAATTACTCGAACAAGAGATTCGTCAGTTATACCAAAACAGTCATAAGCCTCAACTCGAGTATGTAGGAGTGATTAATACGCAAGGGGTGGCCTTATTAGAAAATGGTATCCCGACTTCTATTCAGTTTTATCCTAAGTTTCTTATTCGAAATGCCGGAACTGCTCCCGAAAAAGATTATAAAGTAGAATTTTGGTTTCCTTCATCGCTAACAGATGCTAATTTTAGTCCTTTACAGCAATATTTTCATCGTTTAGATGGGGTTTACTCTGTTTTTTCTATTCCTGGCAAAACAACCCTTTTTCAGGATGAAGTATATACTATTGCCGAAGCGAAATTAACTGTTCACATCGAAAATATAGAAGATTTTTTAGAGCACGACTTTCTCATTCATTTATTTTATTCTAAAGGGAAAAAAACATATCGATTCAAGCTTTCTGAAACCTTTCATTATCAAAAGCAAAAAATATTAAATGATAATGTTTTTAAACAAAAATTCTTAGAATAATGTTTATTTTATTGTAAGCTAAATTTATACGTAATGGTTCCTCGTTGTAATTCGGGAGCATCGGGCTTTGCGTCGAATTTGGCTTTCATGGCAGCACTATAAGCAGCATCCAGATAGGGTTTAGATAGTATAGTTGTACCTTTAATTCCTGCATTTGCTTTTACAACGGTGCCCGTTCGATCTACAAAAATTTCGACGACTACTTTACCTTGTTCATTACCTGGATAGGTTGGTCTTGGTAAGCCTCCTTTAAGGCCTCTTCCTCCAAGGCTATATGAATTGCCTCCACCATCGGGACTTCCGTGATGGCTAAGTGCATTGGGATCTCCATTCGGATTGCCTTGGTTGCCAATGCCATTCCCTTCGCCTTCACTTTGGCTATTTGTATTTTGATTTCCAGGGAAAAGAGCATTCTGATTAATGGTTCTTTGTGTCTCTTGAGTTTGGGTAGTTTGATTATTAACAGGTTCTGTTTGTTTAGGTTTTTTGTTTTGATTTGTTTTTATGGCAACGGCTTCTTCAAAATCTTGTGTTATATTACTTTCTTCAGTATTTTGTGGATTTGATTGCATTTGTTGTGTTTGTTGCGAAGGTTCCATATTGCCACTTCCATCTTCGGTTGTACCAAAATTAACGAGTATCCCTTTTTCGCCAGGGAGTGGGAGTGGGGTATGTAAGCCAAGTAATATAAGAAGAGCTACCACTATTCCATGAAAGAGAATGGTAACGATTAAGCTACTTTTATTGATCGATGAAGTGCTCATTATTACTGTGGTTGTGTAGCTAATATTAGTTTATACTTATTGTTTTTAGCAATATTCATTACTTTAACTACTTCTTCAATTGGTACAGTTCTGTCGGCATGAAGCGAAATGGTTGGGGCTTCGTCTGGATTTGTTACTGTACCTAGTTTTTGTTGTAAAACAGATTCTAAGTTTTCGATACCGACATTTTCTGTTTCTACATAAAATTGTAAATCGGCAGTAATAGAAATGGTTGTAATAGGTTTATTGGCTTGCACCTGACTATTGCTTCGGGGTAGTAATAATTTAAGTGCATTGGGCGAAATAAGTGTGGATGTTATCATAAAAAATATAAGTAATAGGAATACTAAATCAGACATGGTCGATGTGCTGAATTCGGTACTTACTTTATTGCGTGAACGAATGGCCATATCAAATTATTTTACAGGTTCATTTAGTAAATCCATAAATTCAGTAGTACTGCGTTCGAGTTGATATACAAGGTTTTCGATGCGAACAACAAGATAGTTATATGCGATATAAGCAATAATACCAACAATAAGCCCTCCCACAGTGGTAACCATAGCTTCGTAAATACCACTTGAAAGAAGGGTAATATCGATGTTGTTGCCTGCATTGGCCATGTTGTAAAATGCTTTTACCATACCGGTTACCGTACCTAAAAAACCAAGCATAGGCGAGGCACCAGCAGCTGTAGCTAGAATGGCAATACTTTTTTCGAGATTGGCAACTTCGAGTTTGCCAACATTTTCTACTGCTGCATTTATGTCGTTGAGTGGACGTCCTATGCGGTTGATCCCTTTTTCAATCATACGTGAAAGAGGCGAATTTTGAGCTTTACATAAGGCTAGAGCATTATCTATTTTTCCGTCAAGGATATATTCGCGAATGTTGTCCATAAATTTGTCGTCTTTTTTGTTTGCATTTCGAATAGCAATAAAACGATCGACAAATACATAAATAGTAATAATACTGATTATTCCTAAGACAATCATAATCCAGCCACCTTTTAGGGCTAGGTCCCATAACGAAAGCGTTAGTTCTCCTTGAGCTGGAACAGTTCCAGCAGCTGTAGTTGTAATCTGCAAAAACATCATACCTCGATAGAATTAAAGTTTAAATAATTGCACTAAAATAAGCATGAAGTAATAACGCAGTAATAGGTTAAAATATTATTTATTAACATTCAATTGTTGAATGTAGATTTACTTTTAAAGTAGTTATTTATTATTGAATTCTTTAATAAGCTGATCGAGTTGTTCAATTTTTTGTGGTAAATGTTTAAAATGTACATATGATTTTTGATAATCTTTAATAGCAAAGGCTGGTGAGCCTTGTAAAATAATGCCTTTTTCTGTAACATTAGAACCGATACCCGATTGAGCAGCTATTTTTACTTCATCAGCAATTCTTAAATGGCCAGCGATGCCAACTTGTCCGCCAATCATACAATATTTGCCAATTTTGGTCGATCCAGAAACACCACTTTGAGCAGCAATGACGGTTCCTTCGCCAATTTCTACATTATGTCCGATTTGAATGAGATTGTCTAATTTTACCCATTTGCGAATGATGGTACTTCCCATGGTGGCTCTATCGATGGTTGTGTTGGCTCCTATTTCAACATAATCTTCTATAACTACATTGCCTAACTGAGGGACTTTTTTGTTTGAGTGGTCGTTGGCAGTAAATCCAAATCCATCGGCTCCTATTACTGAGTTTGCATGAATAATGCAGTGGTTACCTATTACACAATCTTTATATATTCTAACACCAGAATGAATAATAGTGTTTTCGCCAATAATTACATTTTCGCCAATAAAAACATTTGGATATATTTTTGCATTGTTGTGAATAATGGCATTTTTAGAAATATAAGAAAAAGCACCTATATATACCTTATTGCATAATTTTGCGCTCGTATGAATATACGATGGATATTCTATTCCAGTTGGATGGTGTTCGGTTTCTTTTTGGCATATTTCGAGTAATTGAGCAAAAGCTTTGTAAGCGTCGTTTACACGAATTAGAGTACATTCAACTGGATGAGATGGAGTAAAATTATTATTAATTAAAACAATGCTCGATTGAGTCTGATATAAATATTTTTCGTACTGGAGATTGGACAAAAAAGAAAGACAACCCTTTTTGCCTTCTTCAATTTTAGCAACTGAGTCAACTTCTATATTCTCATCACCCTCAACAGTGCCATTCAGCATTTCAGCTATTTGTTTTGCTGTGAGCTTCATTTTTATGTTTTTTTTACAAAAGTACGATGATTTTTTGGAATAAAAAAGGTTATTCTTTGCATTCGGGTATAAAACATAGAAAGTACTTAACAACATTTTTCGAAAGCACATCAATATTTAAAATATCAGAAGCATCGGCAATATCTAATAACTTACCATTTTTATATAAAATGTTGATTTTATTGTCGTGAGTGCTGTAGGCATGATTTTCGGCCGAATCGGAAAAAACAAGGAAACTGGCTTCTTCTTCGCTAATGTTTAAAAAGGTTTTGGCTTTTTTACGGTATAGGGATATTTTGTTTTCATCGTGAGGTTGGCGTTGAATTTCAACTTTAAAAAGTTTACGTTCGATAAAACGCTTTGATAAAAACGAAAGAATTTTATCGTCTGATTGTGCCCATTGTTTAATCCATACTGAAACTTCGGCATCGTCAATTTGAGCAAAAAATTCAAGCCACTGAGGCTCCATTATTAAATCTTCGTATTGCAATTGATTCGCCCAAAAGGTGTGTAATAATTTTGGAAGTGTCAATTTGTTTTGACGAAACAGAAATTTTGCACGTCTTAATATTGATAGCAACATAAGTTCGGCAGCCAATACTGTTTTGTGCAAATATACTTGCCAGTACATAAGTCGTCGGGCAATTAAAAATTTTTCAATGGAGTAAATGCCTTTTTCTTCAACAGCTAAACTGTCGTTAGAAACCGTAAGCATTTTAATAATTCTTTCTGTGCCAATAACTCCTTCGGAAACACCGGTAAAAAAGCTATCGCGTTTTAGGTAATCAAGACGGTCCATATCGAGTTGACTGGAAATAAGTTGATGGAGAAAACGCTTTGAATATAAATTTTTAATGATGTCGATAGCCTTGTCTAAACCACCTTCTAGTTCTTTGTTGAGGTGACACATGAATGCGTAGGTGAGTTGTTCGTGCTTAATACCTTGTATAATAGTTCCTTCTAATGTATGAGAAAATGGACCATGTCCAATATCGTGAAGTAAAATTGCTAATAATACCGCTTCTGATTCGGATTCGGTAATGTCAATGCCTTTTGATTTTAATACTTCGATCGCTTGTTGTGTTAAAAAGTAGGCTCCTAAGGAGTGTTGAAAACGAGTATGCATAGCACCTGGATAAACATAGTAAGCCATGCCCAGTTGTTTTATATTTCTAAGTCGCTGAAACCAACGATGACTAACAATATATGAGCCCTTTCCAGCTGGCATTTCGATAAAACCGTGTACGGGGTCGTTGACAATCTTAATTTTATGTTCCATATGCTTCTTTTAAATTATACAAAGTTCATTATTTTTAGGCGAATAAGCAATGTTTTTGAAAAAAAATAAAAATTTTAAAATTTAAAATTATTTTTGAAATACGAAACATTTTAAAATATGAAACGTAAAATTTTATAGAAAAGGCTTTTAACCCTAAAATAATTTACAATGATGCTAGATTTTTCTAAAATGATTTTAACAAAAGTAAGTTTCGATCCAAAGCTTTTCCACAAAGAGCTCAGAAAATTGTTATTGTGGTTAGGTGACGACCGCGATGAAGTAGAAAGTCTTTATGAGTGGTGCAATGAGAATTATGGCGATATTTATGGCGAAATTATCTCAGAAGAATTTAAAAATTTTGGTTATCTTGATTAGCTTTGGACGATAAAACTATTTTTGTTATTACTATTTACCGGGATGCCAGTAAAGAGGCATCCCGTTTGTTTTTATTGAACTTCTATTTTTTGTTTATATATCTTATCTTTAGAGTATATTTTTATGATATAAAATCCCGATTTTAAGTTATTTATTTCTAAAAATTTTTTTTCACTTTTCCATGTTTCTTTTTTTATTTTTATTCCCGTTAAGGTTTCTATTTCAATAATAATAGGATATTTTAATTTTGCTAAGTTCTTAAAATATAATTGGTTTGATGCAGGATTGGGATAAGCGAATGTGGGATTTATTTCTATGTTTTCAATATTTTCATAAGTGAGATAAAATTTTCGAAAAAAATTCCAGATTTCAATAGCATAATCAATATCGTTGGCAGGATAATAGAGCCACTGATGATCGGCTCCAATTGCTTTGAAAAAAGCGACATCGGCCTTATGTTGTTCGCTATTATAATAATACGATTCAATTGTTATGCTGTCGGATATAATGTTTGGATATGTATAAAACTCATAATGAGTGTCGCATTGGTTGTTTTGTACCCAAAATTGAACCGTTGCTTCGGCGTTAAGTCCATATTGATTGGAAGAGTATGATACTTGCGAATCGTTGGTGCCATGGAAATGTGCAATAGGAACGTTACGTGAGGGATTACAATTTAAACTTGCACCAATCGTGCCTGCTACCGATGCTATTGCTGCTACCATATTAGCTTTTTCGCATGCCATACGTTGCGACATAAATCCACCCATCGAAAAACCACAAAAATAAATTTTCTGTGTATTAATATTAAAATGATTTCTAAGACTATCGATGATTGCCAATAAAAAGCCAACATCGTCCACATTCGAATTTAAAATAAATCCCATATAACTCGCTCCCGAATTCCAAGCTGTACCAGCAATGCTGTTAAGTGCTTCGGGATAAATAGTTATAAAACCAGCCGTATCGCCGATATGATGCATACCAATATTTTGAAAATTATTGATATTATCGCCTAATCCATGTAAACAAAATACAACAGGAACAGGATTTTGTGGGTTATATGGATGAGGAACATATTGTAGGTATTTTCGAGTTTGACCACCAAAGTTCATCGTTATTAATTGTTGCGAAAAAAGATGATAGTGAAATAAGCCCAAAATCAAAAAAAATACAAATTTCTTCATACAAAAAATTTTTTCAAATTTAATAACTAAATCGATTCAGTCAAAAAAAATATTTAAGAAAAAAATGTGAATCAAATGTTTCACAACATAAAAATTCAAAATGTTTTGTAGTAACTTCGAAGCGTAAAAATCTAATATTTAAGTCTTAAAAGCACTATGGCAAAACGAAAAATTCAATTTAGTCTTGTGTATCGTGATATGTGGCAATCGTCGGGCAAATATGTTCCACGTATTGATCAACTTAAAAAAATAGCTCCTGTAATTATTGATATGGGATGTTTTTCGCGTATTGAAACGAATGGAGGTGCTTTTGAACAAGTGAATTTGCTATATGGTGAAAATCCCAATCAAGTGGTTCGCGAATGGGTAAAACCTTTTAACGAAGCGGGTATTCAGACTCACATGCTTGAGCGAGCATTGAATGGTATTCGCATGTTCCCTGTTCCAGCCGATGTAAGAAGGCTTATGTATAAAGTTAAAAAAGCACAGGGAGTAGATATTGCCCGTTCATTTTGCGGATTAAACGACTATAGAAACCTTGAATTATCAATAAAATATGCTAAAGAGGCCGGAATGATTTCTCAGGCTGCTTTGTCTATTACTCATAGTCCTGTTCATACGATTGAACATTATATGGGAGTAGTTGATAAAGCAGTTGAATATGGAACAGACGAAATCTGTTTAAAAGATATGGCTGGTGTTGGGCGCCCTGTGTTTTTGGGCAAATTGGTGACTGAAATTAAAAGAAAATACCCACATATTAAAGTCCAGTATCACGGGCATTCGGGACCAGGTTTATCTATGGCTTCAACACTCGAAGTGGCAAAGGCAGGAGCCGACTATATTGATGTTGCCATGGAACCTTTGTCGTGGGGAATGGTTCACCCCGATGTAATTTCAGTACGCGAAATGTTGCACGATGCTGGTTTTGAAGTTCCCGAGATTAATATGACTGCCTATATGGAAGCCCGACGATTAAATCAGGAATTTATAGATGAGTGGTTAGGACTATTTATCGATTCAAAAAACCGTTATATGTCGTCGTTGCTTTTAGGTTGTGGGTTGCCAGGTGGAATGATGGGAAGTATGATGGCCGATTTGAGAGGAGTTTTAGATGGCATCAATAATACGTTAAAAAATGCAGGTAAACCTACTTTAACACAAGATCAGATGCTTGTCAAATTGTTTGATGAAGTTGCTTATGTTTGGCCTAAATTAGGCTATCCTCCATTGGTTACACCTTTTAGTCAATATGTTAAAAATGTTGCCTTGTTAAATGTTATGTTTATGTTACAAGGCAAAGAGCGTTATCAAATGATCGACAAAAATACTTGGGATATGATTTTAGGTAAAGCTGGTAAGCTACCTGGCGAATTAGCACCTGAAATTATTGAATTAGCTCAAAAACAAGGAATGGAATTTTATACTGGAACGCCTCAAGATGCTTATCCCGATGAATTGGATAAATACCGGAAGCAAATGGCTGACAATGGATGGGATGTTGGACAAGACGAAGAAGAACTTTTTGAATTAGCTATGCACGAACGTCAATACCTTGATTATAAAAGTGGATTAGCTAAAAAACGCTTCGAAGAAGAAGTTCAAAAAGCTCGTCAGTTGCTTGCTACCTCAAATCAAACACAAGTTAATGTTGAGAAAAAAGAAACGGCTAAATCTACTCAGGTGCAAACTGTTGTCGATTTGCCTAACGATGCCAATCATAAACATTTAGTTGCACCTATTAAAGGTAAAGTTGTTTTTGGATTTCACGAGATTATTGAAGATAAGTTTGTTAAAGTGGGCGATAGCGTTAAAAAAGGTGAGCGTATTTGTTACATATATTCCGAATTATTTCAAGGATTCGAAGAAATTACTGCACCCGAAGATGGGGTTATTACCCATATTGTTGTAAAACAGGGTTCATCTGTTAAAAAGGGTGAAACATTAGTGGTTATTAAAGTTAATCAACCTGCCGAGATAGAAAAAAAAGTTTCTTAATCTTTAAATTATGAGCCAGAATTTAATAAGTGATTTGCAAAAATTAGGTATTAGTAACGTTCAAAAATTGTATTATAATCTTTCGTACGATGAGCTTTTTAAACACGAAACCGACGAACAATTAACCGGTTACGAAAAAGGATTTGTTACTAACTTAGGCGCAGTTGCGGTAGATACAGGAATATTTACAGGACGAAGTCCAAAAGATAAATACATTGTAAAAGATAGCGAAACCGAAAATAAAGTTTGGTGGGCAGGTGCCGGTAAAAAAGGCTCCGATAATAAGCCGATTAACGAGGAACAATGGGATTATCTTTTAAATATAGCACAAAAACAATTAAGTGGCAAAAAACTCTATGTAAACGATGTTTATGCAGGGGCAAACCATAATACTCGCCTTAAAATACGTGTTATATCTGAAATAGCATGGGCATCGCATTTTGTTAAAAATATGTTTATCCGTCCTACCGACGAAGAATTAAAAGACTTTGAACCCGATTTTATTCTATACCATGCATGTAAAGCTGTTAACCCTCGTTGGAAAGAAATGAACATGAACAGCGAAGTCTTTGTGGTTTTTCATTTAACAAAAAAAATGGCAGTTATTGGTGGTACTTGGTATGGTGGCGAAATTAAAAAAGGTATCTTTACCGTTATGAATTATTTTTTACCCTTAAAAGGTATTGCTGCCATGCACTGCTCTGCCAATGTTGGCGAAAAAAATGATACAGCTTTGTTCTTTGGTTTGTCAGGAACCGGTAAAACTACATTATCTACCGACCCTGAACGTATGCTAATTGGCGACGATGAACATGGTTGGGACGACGACGGAGTATTTAATTTCGAAGGTGGATGTTATGCTAAGTGTATAAACCTCAATCCCGAAAAAGAACCAGATATTTATCATGCCATTAAAAGAGATGCGTTGTTAGAAAATGTTGTTTTTGACCCTAAAACAGGCGAAATTGATTTTAATAGTGCTGCCAAAACAGAGAATACTCGTGTATCATATCCTATTTATCATATTAAAAATATTGTAACACCGGTTTCGAAAGGACCGCATGCGCAAACGATTATATTTTTGAGTGCCGATGCTTTTGGAGTATTGCCACCGGTTGCTATTCTTAGTAAAGATGAAGCCATGTATTATTTTTTAAGCGGCTATACAGCAAAACTTGCAGGAACAGAACGAGGAATTATAGAGCCTGTGCCTACATTTTCAGCCGCATTTGGAGCCGCATTTTTGCCATTGCACCCTACCGTTTATGCTCAGGTATTAGCAAAAAAAATGGACGAACACAACACCAAAGCATATTTAGTAAACACCGGTTGGATTGGTGGAGCTTTCGGAACAGGTAAACGTATTGATATTGTTGCTACACGAAATATAATTAGAGCTATTTTAAACGGAAGTATTCAGCACGTTGAAACCGAAAAAATGCCTATTTTCAACCTCACCATACCTAAACAATTACCCGGCATCGATAGTAAATTATTAAACCCTCGAAATGCTTGGTTAGACGCTTCTGCTTACGATAAACAAGCCAAAATGCTTGCTATTAAGTTTATAGAAAACTTCACAGCCTTTACCGATAACGATGAAGGTAAGCGATTGGCACAATTTGGACCTATACTAAAATACAACTAAATGCTAAAATATTTGATTTAAAAAATATTTATTACTTTTGCACCACGTTTCGGTCCGTAGCTCAGCTGGTAGAGCACGTGACTCTTAATCATGGGGTCGAGGGTTCGATTCCCTCCGGACCGACTATAAAAATAAGGGGTTTCAGACGTTTTAAGTTTGAAGCCCTTTTTTCATTTGCACACCCTTTACACGCAAAAATATACGGACAGTGTTTTATAGTTAAGACCTTTGCAAAACTCCTTTTTTCTTCTCATGTAATTGAAAATAAGATTGATTTTTTTACGATTACTGTTGTTTTATTCTAATTTTGCAAAGGTCTTGATTTATATTTGCAACATGTATGTACGAATTATAACATCACTGAATTCGCTCTCAAAAAGCCGTTCAAATAGTTGAATATGCATGATGGGAATAAAATAAAACAACGTATGGTTCGACATGTAGGAACTGCACTTAATGATGATGATTTAAAACGGCTCAAACATATCGCCATAGCTTTATGCTTATCGCGACAGTTACAATATCGTATTGTGAGTGTTAGAAAAGGAAGTCTAATCACAAATTATACGTCAATCGTTGTAAAGTGTACAACTAATTATTTTACGTGATAAAAAAAATGAATAATCGCTCTGGTATTACGTCAAATATAACTCAACAAACAAAAAAATTTTATCAATCCGTTGGCTTAAAAAGATCAAATATTCCATTTATGATCGAATAAAGCATTGACATATAATTACTTGTAAAATCATGTAGTGCCTACATGATTTCTTATGTGTTTGTATATCATTTACTTAAATATAATAGGTGGCGAAGTCGTGGGAAGATCCCGAAACAAGTTCGGGATGACGAATGGTGAGTGAGTATTGCCTATTTCAAAAGACAACCATACTACCCTCCAACCGTCATGCTGAACTTGTTTTAGCATCTCCTCAAATTACAACACTACCTCCCGACCATCATACTGAACTTGTTTCAGCGACTCCTCAAACTACAACACTACCTCCCGACCGTCATACTGAACTTGTTTTAGCATCTCCTCAAACAACAACACTACCTCCCGACCATCATACTGAACTTGTTTTAGCATCTCCTCAAATTACAACACTACCTCCCGACCGTCATACTGAACTTGTTTTAGCATCTCCTCAAACAACAACACTACCTCCCGACCGTCATACTGAACTCGTTTCAGTATCTCCATAAAACCCAACACTCACCCATAAAACGTCATACTGATTTTATTTCAGCATCCAGTCAAAAAACATCATTCACATCATGAAACCTTTGCAAAACTCCTTTTTTCTTCTCATGTAATTGAAAATAAGATTGATTTTTTAACGATTACTGTTGTTTTATTCTAATTTTGCAAAGGTCTTATTTTCTGATTTTTCTAATTTTATAACGCTTAAATAAACATTATTTCTGGAATATAATAATAAATATCAATATGTTATTAACAATCACATATTTGCATGTTAATAGCCTTGCAAAGAACTTAATCCTTGTTTTTCCTATTGTAGCAAAAGGATTCGTCCGAATGCCGACTACAAAAAACACTGCTCAGGAATTTAGTTCGCTTTGACTCCTAAATTCCTATTCGGAACGAAAATGGACCATGTACTTCGACACCCACATTTCCAAATTTCCTAATTTTCACATTACCATGTCTTAATCCTTGTTTTTCCTATTGTAGCAAAAGGATTCGTCCGAATGCCGACTACAAAAAACACTACTCAGGAATTTAGTTCGCTTTGGCTCTTAAATTCCTATTCGGAACGAAAATGGACAATGTACTACGACTACCACATTTCCAAATTTCCTAATTTCCACATTACCATGTCTTAATTCTTGTTTTTCCTATTGTAGCAAAAGGATTCGTCCGAATGCCGGCTACAAAAAACACTACTCAGGAATTTAGTTCGCTTTAGCTCCTAAATTCCTATTCGGAACGAAAATAGACCATGTACTACGACTCCCACATTTTCAAATTTCCTAATTTCCACATTACCACGTCTTAATCCTTGTTTTTCCTATTGTAGCAAAAGGATTCGTCCGAATGCCGACTACAAAAAACACTACTCAGGAATTTAGTTCGCTTTGGTTCCTAAATTCCTATTCGGAACGAAA
>JABUFC010000014.1 GCA_013314715.1 Bacteroidales bacterium
TAATTGCGAAAATATTCATTGCGAAAATGTTCGCAATATAAGAATTTATAATCAAACATCAAATTGATTTTCATTTTAGAATGAGTTGTTTTGGCATTTTTAGTTCTGTAGTCAAATTTTTTTATCATTTTATTTTTAACTCATTTCTTTTTTTGGGTTTTTGCGATTTTTTTTTCTGTAGAACCATTGAAATGATGTGAGGGGTAATAAATATTCATCATCCAATCTATTTATTAACACATCATTAATGTATATGCGTGAAGACATTCTTCGACAAGCATTGAATAAAGGCTTATTAATCTATATCTTCCCATTTCAAGGGTGTGCCTCTTTTCAGCTCTCTTTTAGCTTTTTTACCAAGTACTTCGTAATAATATTTAGGCGAGATACCATACCCCGGACGAATGCTGCGGATGTTTTCGGGTGTAAGTTCCTGCCCTTGCGGAATATCTTTAACCACAAACAACGAACGCCCAAGTTCTTTGCTCGCTTGAGCCTTGGCATCGAGCTCGTAGCTTACTTGCCCAAGTGCTTTTTCGGCTTCGCGGACGTGTTTTACCATCAGTGCGAACTCTTCTTTATCGAGCGAGAAAGCCGCATCGGGACCTCCAATGGATTTGTCTAAGATAAAATGTTTTTCGATAATACGTGCGCCCAAAGCTACTGATACCACCGGTGAAGTAATGCCGAGGGTGTGGTCGCTTAATCCTACTTCGCATCCAAAACGTTGCTTCATGTCGGGTATGGTGAGCAAGTTGGCTTTATCGATGGGGGCGGGGTACGATGAGGTGCATTTTAAGAGTGCAATTTGGTGATTGTTTACGCGGTAACAAGCATTTATGGCATCTCTGATATCTTCTTCGGTAGCCAATCCGGTTGATATGATCATGGGTTTGCCTAATTTGGCAGCTTTTTCTATAAGTGGAGTGTCGGATATCTCGAACGATGCTATTTTGTATGCGGGAGGATTAAATTGCTCCAGAAAATCGACTGCCGTGAAATCGAAAGGTGTCGAGAAGCATAATAAGCCGCAGTTTTGAGCTTCGGCAAAGAGTTTTTCGTGCCATTCCCATGGTGTGTAAGCTTGTTTGTATAGATTGTAAAGTGTTTGTCCGTCCCAGATAGTTCCATGATTCAGGCGAAAATATTCGTTGTCGCAATCAATAGTAATGGTATCGGGGGTGTAGGTTTGCAATTTTATGGCATCGGCTCCTGCTTCAGCAGCAGCACGTATGGTTTGCAACGCTACATCGAGGCTGTGGTTATGGTTTGCCGACAACTCAGCAATGATAAATACATTAGATAAAGGAAAGTTAAGCATTAGTAAGTTTGTTTAATATGTCGATATTTATTTCATCAAAATTATTAAAAGTCAAATGTGCTTCATAATCTTTATCAAGAACTATTTCAGAAAATTGACCTCTTTTTACTCGAATAGTTTTAAATCCTAGTGGTTTTATTCCGCAAAAGTCTTTGTATGGATTATCTCCAAAATATATTATTTGAGATGGGCATAATTTTTCAAGATTTGCAATTTTTAAGAATACATGAGGCGAAGGTTTTTCGTATTTAATGCCAAATTGTCTTGTTGGATAAGCTTTTTTTATGAACTTATTTAATTTTAAAGCTTTAACTTTATTTCTTTGTACAACTTTATTTCCATCGGTTACAACGTAAATGTTAGATTTAGAATTTTTTTTTAAAAATCTTAAAGCATCATCATAAAGTTTTATATCAGGTTTATGATATCTATATGTTTTAATACAGTTAAAAACTTCTTTTTTGGAGTATAGCTTATATTCTTTTAGAAGGATGTTAAAAACTTGGCCTCTGCCTTCTTTATTTAGTATTTTAAGGCAGTTATTAAATAATTCATCTGTTTCTAAGTTATGTTTTTTAGCTAAATATTTTGCTACAGCTTTAAAACCACTTTTGACGAAAGTTATTTCTTCGTAAAGCGTATCGTCTAAATCAAAGATTAAAAGCATTAATACACTGCGATTTTTTGAACAGATGTTGTATTATTATGAATAGATTTGACTAAATAAATTCCATTCAATTCAACTGGTAAATTAACTTGTTTTTCTTCAAAAGCATAGAGTTCAGTGTTCAAAATAAACTTTCCTGTAATATCTGTAATAAATAAATTTATCTTTTCGGGATATGGATTTTTTAAATAAAGACAATTATTATTTTCGGGATTTGTAAAAACAATATGCTGGCCAGAATTATTATTTTCATTAATCCCAGTAATAAAATGAAATCCTTTGTAATAATAAAGATTCGGAAGACCTCTTTTTGCTGAAGCATCGCTTGTTAAAGGTACAGCATTTCTAACATATGTTGCATAAGGAACGACCATGTCAGGATTTTCGATTTTTGAAAGGTAAGGCACATCTGTATTTGGATTATATTCACTAACATAAACATTACCGTCTGGTCCAACTTGAATAGCTGAAGGTTCACAGCCATCAGTTAAATGTGTTAATACTTGAACATTATTGAATGAATTAGATTGGGATAAATCAAATTGATAAATGTAATTGGTTGTTCCTAATGCTGATGATACAGTAGAAAGATAGAGTTTTGTTTGATTAGGAGAAAATTCAGCATGAGCACTTTGGTCAAATGTAACTGGAGCTTCAATGCAATTTGAAACTACTCCACTATAACGATTAAAATCACATAATTCTAGGGGCGCTCTCATTCTAACAACAGCTAATTTATTACCTTGCATATTTGCTTTCATGCCTCCAACCGCATTCATCCAACCATCATGCCAAGCATATGAAGGGTAAGCTCCACCAGAATGAACTATTCCTGAATGACTAATAACGGGTGTCGTATTTAAACCGGAGGCTGTTAAATGATACGCTAAATATGCATCAGTATTCCATTCGTGAGTTAATATCCAATATCCATTTTCTGAGCCATCTAAAACAGCTGTAACTTTTTCTGCAACAGGTGCATGAAGTAAAATGTTTTTTTGTCCACTTACAACATCTCCCTTGCCATTATCTAAGGTCATATCAACCACACTATATCGTAATCCGTTTTGAAGATGATTTTCAACAGCATCAACAGTAAAAACATAAAACTTATTATTATTGTTTAAATCAGGTACAATAATTGAAGATTGTGCTGCTGAATAATGTCCCAATAAACCTGAACCATTGGGCATTACTTGATGAAAGCGATTCCATATTGTTGTTCCTTCTGTATAAAATAATAAATTTCCATTTAAATCGCAAATAGTTGCAACTCCTTCTATAGTATTAGTTTGTCCACCATAAATAGCAACAGGATGCCCCGTATTAAAAGTAATACCTGCATATTTACCAAAATACCAAATGTTACTATTATAATTATTTGCTTGAGAAAATAAGGAAACACTGAAAATAATTCCTAATAATACAGTTAGTAATGATTTCTTTTTCATGTGTATAAAATTTTTAAGTCGCTGATAATATTGATATTATAATTTTCGTTTTATTCATTTTCGGTTGGTCTCGTAAGAATTACGATATGTGCTTTCATCTTTTATTTTTTTAAGATGTAGCAAATTTACAATAAAATATTATTATGATCAAAATTTATTTCATAAAAAATATATAATCTTTGTTATATCTTATTTGTGTAGCTTTTGCATTTGAAATTTTTGAATAGTATTCAGTTATATCAACACCATTTGATTCTAATAAAAACCAATAAAATGTATCTATACCTACTGCTAATGATAATGTTGAAGCACCACCAAATCTACAATTACATTCAATTATATGAATATTTTTATTTTTGTCAATAATTGCTTGATAAACAGCATGACCGAATAAATTCAAATCATAACTTAATTTTTTGAAGAGTGTTTCGATTTCTTCGTTTTTAAATGTAGTTGTAATTTGCGATTCGCCATTAACAATCAAATCTCTTTTCCTTAAAACAACACCTTTACAAATATTTTTATTAGATATGTAAACATCAACACTAAATTCTTCTCCTTCTATGTAAGGTTGAAAAATAGGGTTAATTAGTTTTTTTGAATGATTTAGTGCGTCTTCAAAACTTACATTTATTGCAATATTTTGAGAACCTGCTCCATAACGTTCTTTTACAACAATTTTATGATTCTTTAAATTGTTAATATTATCAGTTGTAAATATTATCGGATACTTATTTGATAATATATTGTAAAACATTAATTTGTCAATACAAATATTAACAGTCTCAAAGTCAGATACCATTACATTAATGCCATTATTTTTTAAAATGTTTTTGTTTTTACTCCAGTAGGCTAATTCTCCATCTCTGGTAGGAATAATTGCAGTAATATTATTTTGTTTGCAATAGTTTATAACTTCTTCAATACCAAGAGTATCAATTTTGGGCATTTCCCAAAAATCATCAACAAAATATTTTGCTATGCAATTTTTATCAACATCACCACCAAATACTTTTATTAATTTGTTGATTTTTTGAGTGGCGTCTTTTACACTTTGAACAAGCGGAACTTTTTTTGAAATACTAGTTATTAAAACATTGCAAACAGGAGTTTTAGACTCATCGTATATTCCATTTCTTTGTTTTTCAAATTCAATTATTTCAGGAATGCTTTTTTCGAGTGTGTATTTCGGTTTCCAATTTGTTATTTTAACTAATTTTGAGATATTTGCTTGTGAGGCTTCGAAAGGGATGTTTTCATTTTTTTCAATAATTTGAGCATCAGGGAAATAATTTTTTAATATGGATATTATATCTTCAACTTTACGTGATTTTCCGGTTCCGAGGTTTACTATACCATTATAATCTGATAATGCAAGTCGAGCTAACCCTTCTGCAGTATCTTTTGCGTAAATGTAGTCGAAAATACCTTCTTTTTTATACAAGTAAATGGTTTCTTTATTAATGAGTGATCTAATCCATCTTGATATTACATCGCGAGAATTTCTACCATATCCTCTAAATATTCTAACACTGACTGTAGAAAATTTAGTTTCTTGAAATTGAGATAAAAAGTTCAATTCAATTTCGTGAGCTAATTTAGCCATTCCAGTTAAATTTCTTGGATTAATAGGGTGTTGTTCGCTTAGTTCAAAAGGAGTTTGCTGTGGTTCTCTAAACTGATAAAGTGATGGTTCATAAATTAAATAAGAAGAAGCAAATACAACTCTTTTTAATGATTCCAGGGGTTTTAATAAAGTCATTAAATGATGACTTAAATTAATATTATGTTGAAAATTTTCATCCCAAAAATTATAAGTTTCGGTTGAGCGTTCAAAAGTTGCAGCTAAATGAAAAAAAATTTCAGGTTTAAAGTCTTCTAATTCTTCTTTCGTAATGTAGTTTAAATCTCCTTGTCGATATATGATGTTTTGTGGCCATTCAATGGGGCGAGGTTTAAGATCACCAACAAATATTATAGCATCTTGACCGTGTAAAATTTTAACTAATTCATTACCAATAACTCCATTACCGCCACTTATAAATACTCTTTTGTTTTTAAATGTGTTTTCCATAATCTTGACTTATTATACTATGTATATGTGAATTTATAAACTTGTTTTCGAATAAAACATTTTGTCTTAAAGTTCCTTCATAAATAAAACCATTTTCTTCAAGAATTGATATATGGTATTTTCTAAATTCGTAGGTTTCTGTAAATAATTTGTTAAAGTTAAGTTCTTCAAAACAAATTGTTTTCATTAAAGTAATAAATATTGAAAAATCTTTTTTATAGATTGTATCATTTTTAGTTCTTTGAGTTTCTAATAAAAAAGATAATTCGGCTTTTTTATTTTCCCAGTCTAAATTCGTTAACCCGCCATATCCAATGCAAGTGTCTTTTAATAAATAACTAAATAAAATTTGTTTTGGAGTTATTTGTGAAAAAGAGGGTTCAATATAGTTATGATAATATTGTATTTGTTCATCTTTAGTAAGTAATTTATTTTGTCTTAATACAGCAATTTGTTCATTTCTCCAATTCATTATTAAAAACATGTCTTCTGCTCTATAAGGAGAAATAGAATATTCATTTAAATTATAATAAGACCTACTTAAACAAATATATTCCATCTTTATTTAGCTTTAAAAAAACCTATTATTTGCCTACCTAATCCTAAGTTCGCTAATGAAGAATAAAATTGTATAATAGAATCCATGTTTTTTGTGTTAAACATTAAATTTTGTATCAATATTCTTTGCAAATGAGCGTCCTTACCTTTAGTTTTATCAGATATATAATTTGAGGTATTGTTTAGCAAATTAAAATCAATAGGGAAATCACTTATGAGTAATTCTTTTGACCAGTTACAATAATTAGTAATATTAATTAATCCTTCCTTATTAAAATACGAAAGATGATCGGGATATACAATCCAAAATTGAGAATCAATAAATTTATTTTCATAGGCATAATTTTGAAGTATTGAAAAATCGTTGGGCACTTCAATTACTAAAATAGTGTTTTTATGGCTTAATGAATATAAATTATTTAAAAGATCTACTGGTGATAATACATGTTCTAATACATTATCAAGCCAAATAATATCAAAAGTTCTGTTTTTTTTCTTAAAGTTAGCAATAATTTCCTCAATGTCTCCTTCAATGAAAAACTTTTCACAATGCTTATTATGATTTTTTATTCCAGATATTGAAAAATCAATCCCTATTATATTTTGACTTAATTGGCTAAAATAGTTTAGTACCCATCCTTCTCCACACCCAACATCTAATAAAGAAAATTTTTGAGGTAGATTAACAATTTTTTTAATAGCATGCAATTTTAATTCGATACTATTGTTTATATAATTCATTTCTTCATTAGAATATTTTTTTTGATAATTACCTTTATCAAATTGATAATATTTATTTTTATAATAATTATTCAAATCTTCTTTTGTTGGTTTATTTTTTACTTCAAAAAAACCAAAATCGTTCTTTATTATATCAATATTTTTATCCATTTTTTAAAATTCTATATTTCATTTCAGCTATTTTCCAGTCTTCTTCGGTGTCGATGTCTTGCACTTCGCTTTCGGGGAGGATAATGGCTCCGGCGTTTTGTGCAAAGAAGCGTTTTTGTTTCATGAACTCGGATACACGCATCCAGTAAAATTGTCCGCTATCGTGGTAGGCTGGTTCAAGGTCTTGCGAGCGTTTAGTGAAGTTCTCGGGCTGAAACATCGAAACTTTGCCATTAGATAGTTTTAGTGCACGCTGGATGGGGTACGAAAAACGTACAATAGGGAAAACCGCTTCAAACGATTGATGGAGCATTAAATCGTATGCTTCTTTTATGCGTTTAGCATTTATAAACGGAGCGGTTGCCAATATACAGCATACATTATCGAATGTAATTCCCTTATTTTTGTAAGTGATTAGCACCTCTTCAACTACATCGCCAATATTGGCATAATCGTTAGCCGTTTGGGGTGATCGAAAGAAAGGCACTTGAGCACCATATTGCTTTGCTATTTGTGCAATTTCGGTATCATCGGTCGAGACCATGATTTCTGTGAATAGACCTGTTTGTTGAGCCGCCTCAATGGAATAGGCGATAATGGGTTTACCCAGAAAAGGTTTAATGTTTTTTCGAGGGATGCGTTTACTTCCTCCTCTTGCTGGTATAATGGCAATATTATTCATGTTTTTGGGCTAAAAAATCGTTGTATGCGATGGCAATTCCTTGACGCAATGGAGTTTTGTGTCTCCACCCCAAGCTATGAAGCTTAGATACATCTAAAAGCTTACGGGGAGTGCCGTCGGGTTTAGTTGTATCGAAGGTGAGTTTACCTTGATAGCCCACAACTTCTTTAACCAATTGTGCGAGTTCGGCAATGCTAACTTCTTCGCCGCTACCAATATTTACCCAACCGTAATCACTATAATTTTGCATTAGAAATACACAGGCATCGGCTAAATCGTCGGCAAAAAGAAACTCACGCTTGGGCGAACCGGTGCCCCAAACCACAACTTCGGGGGCTTGCTTTATTTTAGCTTCGTGAAAGCGACGTATAAGTGCCGGCAAAACATGCGAGTTTTCGGGATGATAATTGTCGTTTAAACCGTATAAGTTAGTAGGCATAACACTAATAAAGTCGCAACCATATTGATAACGATATGTGTCGCACAATTTTAGTCCGGCTATTTTGGCAATGGCATATCCTTCGTTGGTGGGTTCGAGTTCGCCGGTGAGTAGGTATTCTTCTTTCATAGGTTGCGGGGCAAATTTAGGATAAATGCACGAAGAGCCGAGAAACATTAACTTTTTAACTCCCGCAAGATAAGCTGCATGTATGGTATTGGCAGCTATCATTAAATTTTCGTATAAGAATTGAGCTTTGTAAGTATTATTGGCTAAAATGCCTCCAACTTTAGCCGCTGCAACAAAAACATAGTCGGGCTTTTGGGTTTTAAAAAAACGCTCAACTTGTTGTTGTTGAAGCAAATCAAGTTCTTGATGGCTTGCGGTAATGATATTATTATAACCTAATGCTTGTAATTTTCTGACAATAGCACTTCCAACCATGCCACGGTGTCCGGCGACATATATTTTTTCGTGTTTTTCCATTCACTTTTATTTAAAGCTCCGCCCTTTCAGTTACATGTTTGTAACCTACTTGGGCACTGTATCTATTTTATATTAAAGCACTTGCAGGTAATTTTTAGGTATTTGAACCACCAACGAAACAGGTAGTTCGGTAATCCTAAATAAAACCTTGTGCTTACCTTTCAACTCAATTACTTCGCCTTCGTAGCCCGAAAAAATGCCTTTTGTAACTTTTACTTTTTGACCAATTTCGATAGGAGTGGGGTAAGAGTTAAAAGAGTACGAAGAACTTGTAATAGCCTTGATCATATCCATTTCTTCGGGACTTATAATGGCAGGTTTGCCATCGAACCAAACATATTTAACAACTCCGGATATGAAAAGACACTCATGATAAGTCTTAGGGGTAACACGAACAAAACAATAGGAACGAAATAGAGGCTCTTGTACCCATTTTTTACGGTCTTTCCATTGGCGAAGTGTTTTTTGCAATGGCAAATAAGCTTCTATTCCTTTTTCGGTTAGAGCTGTAAATACTTTTTTTTCAAATCTCGAACGCACATACAAAGTGTGCCACTCTGCCATTGTTTTAACTTTTAAAGTTGCAGTAAAATTACTGAAAATTTTCATTTTTTAATATGACACTAAAATGGGTTATTAGGTTTCCCATGTTGAAAAGTTTTTGTATAACAATGTTTGAAATCTATAAATGCAAATTTTGATATGAAATATTTAATGTACATTTGTGTCAATTTTTAAAAAGTATTTTATATGAAAGCTTATGTATTTCCTGGTCAAGGTGCACAATTTCCTGGAATGGGTAAAGATTTATATGAAAATCATTCTTTAGCCAAAGAACTGTTCGAAAAGGCGAATGAAATTCTTGGTTTTCGCATTACCGATATTATGTTTAACGGTACCGAAGAAGAATTAAAGCAAACTAAAGTTACTCAGCCTGCAATTTTTTTGCATTCGGTCATATTAGCTAAAACCATGGGCGATGCGTTTAAACCCGAAATGGTGGCGGGTCATTCTTTAGGAGAATTTTCTGCATTGGTTGCAGCCGATGCCATGACTTTTGAAGATGGATTACAATTGGTAGCTGCTCGTGCTATGGCTATGCAAAAAGCGTGCGAAAAAGAACCTTCAACAATGGCTGCTATTCTCGGTATGGATGATGCTGTTGTTGAAGAAGTTTGTGCTTCAATAGATGACGTTGTTGTACCAGCTAATTATAATAGTCCTGGACAATTAGTAATTTCTGGCAGCATATCGGGTATCGACAAAGCCATTGCTGCATTACAACAACGTGGAGCTAAACGTGCTTTAAAGTTGGTTGTTGGTGGTGCTTTCCATTCTCCTCTAATGGAACCTGCACGTGTTGAATTGGCTGCTGCTATTGAAAAAACAAATATAAAGGTTCCAATTTGCCCTATTTATCAAAATGTTACAGCCCTACCTGAAACTCAACCCGAAAAAATAAAAGCAAACTTAATAGCTCAGCTAACCGCACCTGTTCGCTGGACCCAAACCATACAAAACATGATTAAAGACGGTGCTACCAGTTTTACTGAAGTTGGACCTGGACAAGTTTTGCAAGGATTGATTAAGAAAATAGACCGTAACGCTGTTATTGCTTAGTATTTCAGCAAAAAAGTATAGAAAATAGCAATGGACAAAAAACATTGCTATTTTTTTATTCTGCCTAAAAAGAATTTAAATTTTAAAAACAAGCTTTTGTTTTATGGCATTGCCGTTTAAAGCTATATTTAAAAGCAGAAATGAATTTGCAAAAACAAATAAGTATAATTAAATTTTTTGTAGATTTGAGAAAAAAGTTGTTATGTACATTTTATTGACCATTGTTATTGTTTTGTTGTTGATAATCATTGTATTAATATTTACTAAAAAAGAACAACAACAACCTGAAATTACCTCTAAACTTGAAATGTTAGATAAAGATTTGCAACGGTTAGAAAACCTGATACGCGATGAATTTACTCGTAATCGCGAGGAATCTCAAAAGTCATTCAAAGACAATCGCACGGAATTATCTCAAACACTAACCAACTTTAGTGATTTGCTTACCAAATCGGTTGGCAACATGAATAATACCCAGAAGGAACAATTTGAACAATTTTCAAATCGCATAAAAGAACTTAGCGACATTTTCAACGAACGATTTAAATCGTTTCAAGAACAAATGAATGTTCAACTCAAAGAAAATAAAGAAGATTTAACCCGAAGTTTAAAAGTATTTCAAGAGAGCTTTAATCAAAGTGTTAAAGACTTCAACGATATCCAGATTCAAAAATTCAGCGACCTTAGTCTTAAGCAAGAGCAATTAAAACAAGAAACCGAACAAAAGCTCGATAAAATACGCGAAGTAGTAGAAAAGAAACTTGAAAGTATTCAACAAGAAAACACAAAGAAACTCGACGAAATGCGTGCAACAGTGGATGAAAAACTCCAAACCACACTCGAAAAACGCTTGAGTGAATCGTTTAAATTGGTGAGCAATCGCTTAGAGCAAGTTCATAAAGGGCTTGGCGAAATGCAAAGCCTTGCTTCGGATGTAGGTGACCTCAAAAAGGTTCTTACGAATGTAAAACAGCGTGGTGTAATTGGCGAAATACAATTGGCATCTATTTTGGAAAACATATTATCGCCCGGTCAATACCAGAAAAATGTTAAAACCAAACAAAATTCGACCGAATATGTTGAATTTGCTATTGTTCTGCCCGGCAAAGACGAAAATGGTAAACCCGTATACCTCCCAATTGACTCAAAATTTCCCAACGAAGATTACATACATTTAGTAGATGCTTACGAAAACGCCAATACCGACGAAATAAAAAACTATACCATACGCTTGCAGAACGCTATACGCAAATCGGCAAAAGACATACACGACAAATATATAGAACCTCCTAATACCACTGATTTTGGCATTTTGTTCTTGCCGACCGAAGGGCTTTATGCCGAGGTAGTTCGTCAAGTAGGGCTTATCGAAGAATTGAATCGCACTTATAAAATCATTATTGCAGGACCAACTACATTAGCTGCCCTTTTAAATAGCCTACAAATGGGATTTAGAACTTTAGCTATAGAAAAGCGCAGTAGCGAAGTATGGAAAGTGCTTCAAGCCGTAAAAACTGAGTTCGGAAATTACAAAGATGTACTTATAAAAGCTAAGAAAAACATTGAAAAAGCTGGCGAAGAAATAGAAAAATTAGTAACCACACGAACCAATAAGATACAACAAAAACTAAGAGATGTTACAGAACTGCCCGAAGAAGAAGCAAAAAACATTTTAGATACAACCAACGTAGAAAGCTTTGACGAAATATCTGAAGATGAAAATTAAATACCTCTTTTATTTTTTTCTACTTTCGATAATTCCCGCTAAAGCACAATCTGTGCTTGATTCCTTAACTCAATTAGTTCACAATGCTTCGCATGATACTACTCGATGTCAATATCTACTTGAAATTGGTGACTTATATGAAAATCAAATTCCTGACAGTGCAATTTATTTTTATCAGCAAGCCGAAAAACTTTCGTGGAAAAATTTATTAAAAGTTAAGCTATTAAGCTCATCTGTTGCTAAAACTTTTGCCAACTTACATGCTAAAGCGCTTCGTTATAGGGCTATTGTACTGTTAAACAACAATAAAAAAGGACCTATAGTAGAATTACTTAATCGTTCGCTACTGTTTGAGAGGATAACGAAGAATAAAAAAGGCGAATCAGCCTGTTATTCTAACATAGGCGTTTTTTATCAAAACAGGGCTTTATACGAAAAGGCATTAGAATATTATTACAAAGCACTTTATTTAAGCGAACAAATACAAGACAAAAAAGGATGCGCCAATCTTTATAATAATATTGCCAATATTCATAATTATCAATACGAAAACAAAAAAGCTCAAAGTTATTATTTGAAAGCAATAAAACTATATAAAGAGCTTAATAACGATTATTTAGTGGCTCAAGGATACAATAATTTAGGTATTACATATAAAAATCAAAAAAAATATGGTATAGCAACTTCGTTGTTGAATCAAGCGTTGAATATTTACAAACAGTTTGAAGATATGGCAAGACAAGCTTCTTGCTATACCAATTTAGGAGTAATACAATACGAACAAAATCATTACGATTCAGCTATTGTTTATTACACAAAAGCCATAAGATTGTATGAATTGAAAAAAGATAGCGAGGGATTGTTATTAAATTATGTGAATATTTCCGAATGTCTTATTGCTAAATACGATTCTCTAACAATCAAAAATCAAGAACTCCTATTTTTAGCAAAAGATTATTGTAATAAGGCTTTAAAATTAGCATATAATAATTATTACATAAATGCAATTAGTTATTCGTTGATGAAAATATATGAACGGTTAAATAATAAATTAAAGGCATATGAATATGCAAAAATATACATAGCAACCAAAGACAGTCTTTTTTCTGAAGATAAAACCAAAGCTTTGGCACAAGCAGAGGCATTGTATAAAAACGAGAAACAACGATACATAATTGAAAAGTTTAATGCACAAAAAGCATTAAGCCAAAAAACGCTCGAAGCTCAACAAGCAACTAATGAAAAACAACGAACCATTATTGTTTCGGTCATAATAGGTCTTATTTTAGTAGGTGTGTTGTTGTTTGTTGTTGTATATTTTCTTCGTCTTAATCAAATTGCCAACCGAAAACTAACCATTAAAAATCATCAAATTACCAAACAAAAAGAAGAAATCGCTATTCAACGCGACGAAATAGCAAGCCAACGCGACATAGTAATGCAACAAAAAGCTCAAATTGAAGCTTATCATAAAGCATTAAAAGATAGTATTTATTATGCCGAAAATATACAAAAAGCAACTTTACCTGGAGAAAATCATTTAAATCAATTACTTAAAAATTATTTTGTTCTTTATTTGCCGCGTGATATTGTTAGTGGCGACTTTTATTGGTCTTTTTCTAAAAACAATTTTATTTACTTGGCTGTTGCCGATTGTACTGGGCATGGGGTTCCTGGATCTTTGATGAGTATGATGGCCATTTCTTACCTGAACGAGTTGATGCATTCGAAAGAGCAATTGCAAACCAACGAAATTTTAGATTTGCTTAGATCGCACATTATAAAATCGTTTGGAAAGAGCGAAAATTCGGATAAAATGAAAGATGGACTCGACATTGTTCTTATAGCAGTGGATAGAAGCAAAAAAATTTTATACTTTTCGGGAGCCAATAATCCTCTTTACATAGTTAAGACAAATAAAAATTCTTCATTTGTAACCCATCAACTTATTGAACTCATTCCAGACAAAATGCCAGTGGGTTTTCATACCCTTATGAAGCCATTTAGTCAACAAACCTATTTACTTGAAGACGGTGATATGCTTTATTTATCAACCGATGGATTTTCTGACCAATTTGGAGGACAAGAGGGTAAAAAACTTATGCGCAAACGTTTTAAAGAATTGCTACTAGAAACGGCCACTTTACCAATTACTGAGCAATGCAATTTTTTGAGACGAAAACTCTTAGATTGGAAAGGAAATTATCCTCAAACTGATGATATAACTGTTTTAGCATGGAAAATAAATGAATAGTTTAAATATCAATAATTTAGTTATTATAACCGAGCAATTTGAGGTTTTTATAAATAAAAATTAAGTCGTTAATTATTTTGTAATCTTTTGCGTACATAAAATTATATTCTTCGGCTTTGTTGGCATCAAAACTTATGGGGAGTACCGATTTCTTAATTTGTGGAAGTATATTGCTTTGTGGTTGGGCATAACCGACCCATGTTTTTAAGCCTAATAAAACGGCAAAAATATTTTTAACAAAACCGGCTTTTTGCTTAATGAAAAAGATAAAAATTGGTAAAAACAGCAAGAAAAATAAACCAATTGTAATATCGAGCAAACGTTTATTTCGCTTATTTATAGGTTGCGAAATAGAATTAATATAAATATCGAAAGTAGGTTCTTCTGAAAAGACTGTTTTGCTGCCAATGATAGCATCGCCTACAATTTTAAAGTCGAGATTATGGCTAGCAAAATACGCCATCTGTTCAATTATATTTTTAGGTGATATATCTTTAGAACAAAAAACAATTTCGTTTATTTTATGTATGCGAATAACTTCAGGCAAGTCATTTAAATTTCCAACTATTTCACTGCTTTTTTCATTATTTGGACTTACCCAAAGGATGGTATCGTACGATAACGAATTTTTTAGCAAAGATGATGTTCGAATATACTCGTCTTTGCTTCCAATTATTACAGCTCTTTTTCGTATATTTTGTCCGATATAAAAAAGTGGAATACGGCTATGTTTTAATAACCATCGGATTGCCGGGAATAGGGTAAACGAACCCATAATTCCCAAAAGTACAATAGCTCTTGAATATCTTAAATCTTCACTTAAAAGTGCATAAAGGCTTAATAGCAATAGACTACCTAAGGTTAATCCTTTAAAAAGACTCGACCAACGAGGTCGTTGAGCATACAAGCCAGAGTAATATAAAGCAAAGACTAACAACAGAGAATATACAGGTAAAACATATAATATAAACTTTTCGGGATATACACCCTCGTTGCCATATTTAATCTGTTCCCAAATTTGTGTAATAGCATACAGCAATCCAAAAAAGAAAATAAAATCAAACAGTGGTATTGCAATTAGTATAATGACACGTTTTAGCAATGATAAAAAAGCTCGAAGCCAAATCGCTATTTGAATAAAAAACGACATAATAATGCTTTGGTTTGAGCGAAAGTGTTTATTTGCAAAAATGGCCATTGCCGAATAAAACATACGTACATAATTAATACTTCCTTTTTTTGTGCTTTCGCCTTTGTAATGAATAATTGTTGTTCCGGGGAAATAATAATTCTTATAACCTGCTTGTTTTATGCGGAAAGATAAATCAACATCTTCGCCATACATAAAAAAAGTTTCGTCGAGTAAGCCAATACTATTAAGAACACTTTTTCGTAATAACATAAATGCACCCGATAAAACATCGACTTCATGGATAGAAAATTCGTCTAAATATCCTAAGTGATATTGATTAAAAAAAGGCGATTTTGGAAATAGTTTAGATAAGCCAGTAATTTTAAAAAATGCAACTTTAGGTGTAGGAAGCCCACGCTTCGATTCGGGTAGAAAATTGCCTTTGCCATCAATCATCCTAACGCCTAAACCTCCTGCGTCGAGACGATTGTCCATAAAAGTAATTACTTTTGATAAAGTGTCTTGTTCTAAAACGGTATCGGGATTTAAAAGTAAAATATATTCGCCTTTTGCTTGACTAATGGCTTGATTGTTTGCTTTAGAAAAACCAACATTGGTTTTATTTTCTATTAGTTTAACCCATGGAAATTGTTCTTTTATTAAGTAACAGGAACCATCAACCGAATGATTATCAACAACAAAAACCTCAACCGGTTGCCCCAAATTATCAATGGCCAATTTTAGCGAATGGAGGCATTGCGACAAAAAAAACTTAACGTTGTAATTGACTATAACTACACTTAGTTTCAAACTAAAAAAATTTATCGTAAAAGTATAGAAAAAAAGCAAAACAATTAACGTTCTAAAACCAGAAAATATTTTACAAACCAATTTAAATTTATTATTTCAATTGCAAGAGTTAAAAAAATTATCTATGTTTGACCGAGAAATTTAAATTTATAAACTATGAATAAACACTATTTTTTGCTAATTATGTTATTTTCAGCTTTGTTTTTAACCCATTGCAAATTAGAGAAAAAAGGAGAAATTATGAGTAAAAAAGCATTGTCTGAACAAATTATACAACAAACGATTGATACGTTGTCGGCATATTGTGGAAACGATAAAAATAGGTTGTCGTTGATTGAAAAAGGAGTTAAACAAGCAGCTGCCTTGTGGGATACTACTGATGGAAATGATGCTGTTTTTTTTGATT
This sequence comes from Bacteroidales bacterium, assembly GCA_013314715.1. Classification (NCBI taxonomy): domain Bacteria; kingdom Pseudomonadati; phylum Bacteroidota; class Bacteroidia; order Bacteroidales; species Bacteroidales bacterium. Next base: position 16,518 of record JABUFC010000014.1, read on the forward strand.
TTTGCAAAAACAATTATGCAAAAGACGACTTTGCGAGAAAAGTTTTATTCGAAAAAATTTCACACAATCTCGAAGTTTTGTATGGCAATTTTAATCGAATTACCATTGAATTATTAAAGCCTTTACATTTATCGGGGCATGATATTCAGCCAATTGATGAAATGTTTGGGTCTTATAACGTAGGCGCTCACCTGACCGACGATTTATTTGCTAACAAAGTAGCTTTTATTACCATACTCAACTTTCCAAATTTTACACTTAAAGAAAAAAATGAATTAGGACAACAATGGTCAAGACTCGAATGGGCTTATGCAAGATTAGGCGATGTCTTTACAAGTCGTGTGCCTTCGCATATATTACAACATATGAACAATGTGCTTACCAAAGCCGATACATATATTAGCGAATATAATATATACATGGGTAAGGTAATTGATAATAACAAACAGCATCTTTTTACACCAGATATGAAACTAATTACTCATTGGGGACTACGCGACGAACTAAAGTCGAATTATGCCGATAAAGAAAAGGGATTAAATAAACAAAAAATAATTTATGAAATAATGAAACACATTGTTTATCAAGATATCCCTCAAGAAGTTATAAATAACGATCAATATGATTGGAATCCTTTCGAAAATAAAATATACGCTGGAAATACAATGATTAATTCAAAAGCAGAACCAAATACTCGTTATGAACATTTGCTAAATATATTCCATGCTATGCAAATGATCGATCCTTATAGTCCACAATATCCTACCTATATTCAACGAAAATTTGAAGGTGAAATGGAAATGCCACAAGAAGAAGTCGAACAATTATTTATTAATTTTATTACATCGCCACAAATAAAACAAGTAGCCGAACTCATTTCAAAACGTCTAGGACGCTCGTTAGAGCCATTCGATATCTGGTACGATGGATTTAAATCGCGTAGTGCCATTTCAGAAGATATTTTAACCGAAAAAACTCGCAAACTATTTCCTAATACAACCGCTGTACAAAATTACCTGCCTACTATTTTAACTAAATTAGGCTTTGACAAAAACAAAGCACAAGAAATAGTTTCGCATATAACTGTTGATGCTTCTAGGGGAGCAGGCCATGCATGGGGAAGTGAAATGAGAGGCGATAATGCACGCTTACGAACTCGTATTGGCGAAAAAGGGATGGATTACAAAGGATATAATATTGCAGTTCATGAATTTGGTCATAATGTTGAACAAACTTTGTCGTTGTACGATGTCGATTATTACATGTTAAAAGGGATACCCAATACAGCATTTACAGAAGCTTTAGCATTTATTTTCCAAAAACGCGATTTAGATTTATTAGATATGAAAGACAATAGCCAAGAAAAATTTTCAATGATGACCTTAGATAATGTCTGGGCTTGTTACGAAATTATGGGTGTCTCGTTAGTAGATATGAATGTTTGGAAATGGTTGTATGCTCATCCTAATGCTACAAAAGAAGATTTAAAAAATCAAGTAATAACAATAGCAAAAGACATATGGAATAAATATTATGCACCCATTTTTGGCAAGAAAGATGAACCCATATTAGCTATATATTCTCATATGATTGATGCTCCTTTATATTTATCGGCCTATCCAATTGGGCATGTTATCGATTTTCAGATAGAATCATACATTAAAGATAAATCGTTTGCAAAAGAAATAACACGCATTTATACGCAAGGACGATTAACTCCCGATATTTGGATGAAAAAAGCGGTTGGACAACCCATATCAACAGACCCAATGTTAAAAGCTGCTGACGAAGCTTTAAAAATTATTAAATAACCATAATGCAATTGTTTTTCTTGCTCAAATTTATTTTATTTGTATTAACAGTAATGGTCTGCGTTAGCTTGTTTTCAATATTTTAAAAATATGATCAAATATAGTGTTTTTCTATTCCTGTCTTTTACAATGGTGTTGACTGCATGTACTCAAAACATTACCGTAAGTATTGATGCTATAGAAACCAAAGATAATATTGCATACCTCAAAGGGTCTGATCTACCTTTTACAGGAAAAGCAATGGCTTATTTTCCAGATGGGAAACCATCATTAGAGATAAGTTATGTTAATGGGAAAGAGACCGGTATAAGTAGAATATGGTATGCCAATGGAAATTTGCGAACTGAAAGCGAAATGTTTGAAGGAAAAATTCATGGTAAATACATTGAATACTATGAAAATGGTAAAATAGCAGCTGAAGTTACTTACGATAACGACTATATGAATGGACCTTGTACACGCTATTACGAAAATGGAAAGATAAAAGAACAAGGACAATATGAACATTGTAGAGAACACGGATGGTGGATTTATTATTTTGAGAATGGTCAAAAGCAAGCAGAGGGAGAATATGATCGTGCAAATAAAGTTGGAGAATGGAAAGAGTGGGATGAAAAAGGTCAACTAAAAACTCCAAACTCTGAAAAGTCAATAGGTCCAAAATCTTAATCATAGATACGCTTACTTAACATAATCATACAGCGTTAATACCATCTAAATTCCTTGTAAATAGCCAAAAAATACCAAAGTTATTAACAAATAGCTGATTTTATTAACAAAATTGCATTTTTTTTGATAAAAGGTATTGCAAATCAAAATAATACGATTATATTTGCAATACCTTAATTAATTTAATCATTAACCCTTAAAAAATTAAAGTGTATGAACAAAGCACAATTAATTGATGCCATTGCTGGTGAAGCTAAAATCACCAAAGCTGATGCAAAAAAAGCATTAGATGCTTTCATTACAGCTACAACAAAAGCCCTCAAAAAAGGTGATCGCGTAGCTTTAGTAGGTTTTGGTACTTTCGGTGTTACAAAACGTAGCGCTCGTAAAGGTCGCAATCCACAAACAGGAAAAGAAATTAACATTCCTGCTAAAAAAGTGGTACGATTCAGACCAGGTAGCGAATTAAGTGGCACAATTAAGTAAGAACACCTTGCTTAAGGGAAAAGGGAGTAGTAATACTCCCTTTTTTTATTTTTATAATTGACCTATTTTTGTACGATTTTTTCTATGAACAATATCGAAATAATACATCAACTAAAAGAATTTGTTACTGATTCTCGTTTTAAGTTATTCGAAAAGATACTTAATGAGCGGACTAATTATATTAGTTTGTTAATAGAAAATGTTTATCAATCGCATAATGCCAGTGCCATTGTTAGAACAGCCGAAGCTTTAGGTTTACAAGAGTTGTATGTTTATGAGCGAAAAAATTCTTTCTCGCCTAACGAAGAAATTAGCCTAGGTGCTCAAAAATGGTTAGATATTTATAGATACAAAGAATCTGAAATTACGACTGCTGAACTTTTTTATCAATTAAAAAGCAAAGGTTATCGTATTATTGCTACAACACTTCATGAAAAAGCTATAAGTCTTGAGCAAATTAATTTAGAAAAGGGTAAAATGTTGTTTTTGTTTGGAACCGAAAAAGAGGGACTTACAGATGAATTTAAATCGAATGCAGACGAATTTTTAAAAATACCTATCTACGGATTTACCGAAAGTTTCAATGTGTCGGTATCGGTTGGCATAATATTATATCAAATAATAAGCAAATTAAGACAAACCCATATTTCTTATTTTTTATCGAACGAAGAAAAAAATAAAATCATGATAGATTGGTTAGTAAAATCGATACCTATGGGCGAAAAAGTATTAGAAAGAATTATAAAAAAAGGAGCCTGAGGGCTCCTTAAATTTTATGCTTGAGTATTTTGGGTAATTGGAGTAAAAACTCTCGTTTTTAACTCTCTGTCCATCATAAAGAGTGGCGCACCTTTGCCTTCAAATAATTTTAATTGCTCTAATATTTCGGTAGCATTAGCTTCTTCTTCAACTTGTTCGTTTACAAACCATTGTAACATGTTGTTCGCAGCAAAATCTTTTTCGTCCATAGCTACTTGAACAAGATTATTTATAAGATCAGTAACATGTTTTTCGTGTTTTAAAACATTTTCGAATACATCAATTATGTTTTTCCATTTAGCTACTGGGGCTTCAATTTTCTTTAACGTTACATTGCCACCACGTTCTAATACATAATCGAAAAACTTCATGGCATGTGCAGTCTCTTCTTGATACTGAACTCTTAACCAATTGGCAAAACCTTTTAAGTTTTGACTTTCGCACCATGCAGACATAGATAAGTATAAATAAGCGGAGTATAATTCTGCATTAATTTGTTCGTTTATTGCAGTTTCCATTTTTTTAGTGATCATAAATATTCAATTTTATAATTTGTTTTCAAAGTTACAATTTTATTTTAGTTTAAACAATATATAGAACTAAATAAGGATGTTAAATAATAATAAAATAATTTGCTTAACGTTTCGATTTTTATTACTAATTTCGTAAAAAAAATGCTTATGAAAACGTATGTTTTATCGTTTACCTTAATTTTATTAAGTACATTGATAATCAATGCACAAAAAGAAGAGTATAAAGAACCGGTTCTGCCTATTGACAGTAATACAAAAATGATTATGTACTCTAAAACCTTATCTGTAAACCTAACTAAAGATTCTTTATACAAGAAGGTTAAGAGTTGGTTTTTTGCTTACTATAAAAATCCTACGGGTGTTATACGTCAAGATGATGCCGCTAATGGACAAATTATTGGGAAACATCAAATTAAGGTTTTGAATCCACCCGATAAAAAAGGCATACAAACCATGAGAGGAATTGTTCAATATACCATTACAACCCAATTTAAAGACAATAAAGTTCGAATTGTTTTGAATGAATTGAATTTAAAAGAAACATCTTATACTCCTATTGAAAAATGGCTTGATAAAACTGCACCCGGTTTTACTACTAAAAATTATTTCTATTTAGAACAAATTGACAAAGAAATGAAAGCAACCATCAATCATTTTGAAAATTATATAACAAAGTCACAAAGCACCAATAAAAACGAATGGTAGCGGGCAATACATTAAGCAAAGCACAAATTAAACTTTTTCGTTCGCTGGAAATAAAAAAATACCGTAACGAAACTAAATTATTTTTTGTAGAAGGCACAAAAGCAGTAAAAGAATTTTTAAAGTATGGGTGGGAAGTGTATGCTCTAATTGCTACTGAAAGATGGGTAAAAGAAAATCTTGCCGAAATTTCATTTAAAACATACATAGTTAGTAAGACTGAAATTAATAAAATATCGTTACAAAAAACACCTCAAGAGGTATTGGCCATTTTTAAACAAAAAGAGCCTAAGTTTCCAGAAATGATCGAAAACAAATTGGGTTTAGCACTCGATACACTTCAGGATGCAGGAAATGTTGGAACCATCATTCGATTATCGCTTTGGTTTGGCTTCGATTATGTGTTTTTTAGTGAAGGAACCGTCGATCCATATAACCCCAAAGTAATTCAAGCTACCATGGGAGCTTTAGCAAAAACTATTTTTTATAGAGGCTCTTTAGCATTATTTCTTGCTGATAATAAAGGAAAGACAAATATTTATGGAACATTTATGGATGGCGAAAATATTTATAAGGCTCAACTTAGTCGGCATGGTATTGTTGTGCTTGGAAATGAAGGCAATGGAATTTCAAAACAAGTAGCAAACTTAATTGACCGTAAGCTAGCGATCCCTCCATTTCCACAAGATGCATACCCGCTAGATTCTTTAAATGTAGCAACTGCAGCCGCTATAGTATGTTCAGAATTCAGAAGAAGAAATAGTTGAAAAAACATTTGCATAAATTAGCAAAATTATTTATTTTTGCAAAGGTTATTTGGGGTATTAGCTCAGTTGGCTAGAGCGCTTGCATGGCATGCAAGAGGTCGGGGGTTCGATTCCCCCATACTCCACCTGGACGAGTTTAGTTATTTTTATCATATTCTTTAAAGTTCTGATATTTAGCCTGATAGATTTTCACTTGTATATTAAAAATTTGTTTTTTTGCAAGGTTTGTTTAACCAAGTGAAAATATTAAAGTTGTTACGATATCGTTTCATTTTAAAGTAATATTGTTAATAGACCAAATAAATGACATTTTTTTATGATATTTTACCTCAAATACCAATTTTGAGAACATTTACCAATCAGGCTACCAATCGTATGCTTAAGCGTATTGCTATATTGGCACAAATTAAAAAGAATTTAACATTTCACGTTGACCGACATACCTTTGCTACAATTAGCATAAATTTAAATATTCCATTAGAAGTTATACGTGAATTGATGGGACATCGTGATGTAAAGACGACACTTATATATGCTATAATTTTAGATTCGACTAAAGAAAAAGAGATAGCAAAATGGAATATATTTTAAAACAATTTTTCCCAGCATTTTAATTCTTCCTGGTCGAAATATTTTTTGCTGACCCAACCAGGGTTAACCCAAGCACTTATAGGCGAGTATGCTTTAACTTCGCCTGTTTTATCAATATATACATTAGTACCGCTACGTAGTTTATAAACTTTTCCTGGATATTTGCCTGTATTTATGCCATCGGCTCCTGTTGGTATACTGGTAAGTTTTTTAGGCTCGCAACCTTCTTCAGGTTTATATTTAACTTCACCGTCGAATTGTTTTTCTAAAATTAAACCTGGTGTATGTTTAGCTTTATTAAAAAAAATATAAGCAATAATTACTAATATAAAAACTAACCAAAAATAATATTTATTACCAGTTTTGATTGCAATGAATCCCGGTATAATAGATAAAGCAAGGGTTATACTTGCAACTGTTATCGGGTCTAACCATTTTATTTGCTTGCGTATCATTTTTTTAAGATTAAAATTACAAACAATAATATTAACGCAAAAATCAGATATTTATTGAGTTTATTGGGTTCATTTTTCCCGACTTCGCCACTTTTTAGGCTTAAGTAATCGATATACAAATACATAAAAAATCATGTAGGCACTACACGATTTTACAAGTAATTATATTTCAATACTATATTTAATCATAGATGTAATATTTGATATTGTTTTACTTTATTTCTATAACGCACATTCTAAACTATATGAACGGCTTTTTTGGGCGAATTGGGTGATGTTTTAATTCGTACAAACATGTTGCAAATATAAATTAGGTACTACAAACGCGATTTTTGAAAAAAATGTTTCTTATTGATAATTAAATATTTAACATTTTGAAAAATTAAAAATTGATTAAAAGTGGCGAAGTCAGTAAAAATGAGCTTCGATTTGGTCTTGGATTTTTTGTAAAATTTACACAACATCAATTAAATAATAGACCTAGAAAAAATTAAATTTTAAAACACCTAATGAAATATTTTGTAGATTTGTAGCATAAAGTTGCATTTATAACTTGAATCTACCATAATTTATTTGTATTTTTCTAATAAGTAAACTATCTTAGATACCTTTTTTGCGAAAGCAACAATTGTATGATTACTAACGAGTATAATCGGCTTTTGGAGAGGCTAAACGGCTTTATTGCGAAATATTACCATAATGAAATTCGTAAGGGATTGCTATTACTTTTAGTCATTTTGGGTGTTACTACGTTGCTAATATTTTTACTTGAGTATTTTGGACATTTTTCTGCATCGATTAGAACCATTATGTTTTATACATGTTTGTTGCTTTATACTTTTGTCTTTGTTCGGTTTATTATTTTCCCCTTAGCTTCGTTATTTAAGATACGCAATGGATTAAGCTACACTCAGGCGGCCGATATTATTTCAAATTATTTTCCTGAGCTACAAGATAAACTACGAAATACATTAGAACTAGCAGAACTAACTGACGAACAACGTTATTCATTAGCTCTTATTCATGCTAGTATCGATCAAAGAGCTCGGTTATTGCAACCGTTTCCATTTCATTTAGCTATTGATGTAAAAGTAAATTTTCGTTTGTTAAAATATCTTGTTGCTGTTATTATTTTGTATTTATCTATATGGTTATATAAACCAATTATAATAAAAGAAGGATCGGAACGGATATTGCATCATAGAACAGCCTTTGCATTACCTGCACCTTTTCGCTTTGAATTGCAAAATAAGACGCTAAATGTAGCTCAAGGCGAAGATTTAGAAATAAAGGTAATGGTAAAGGGGAAATATGTACCATCTCATGTATATCTTATTGTTGGTACAACCCGTTTGTTATTAAACAATATTGATAAATCAACATTTAATTATTTAATTAAAGGCGTTAATCAATCATTCGATTTTTACTTCGAAGCCGATGAAGTTTTTTCGGAGACCCATCATGTAAATGTTTTATTTCCTCCGCAGATATTAGATTTTAAAATTGAAATTATTCCGCCTCAATATACCGGCATGGCTTCATTTATAGTTGATAATACAGGCGATATTTCGATTCCTTGTGGTAGTTTTGTGAAATGGGTATTTAATACATCGCATACAGATACATTATGGATGAATGTGAATGATTCGATAAAAGTTAAATCGCAAAAAGAAAACAATACTTTTATTATAAAGCAACGATTACTTAATTCAATTCATTATTCGTTATTTCCTGCCAATAAAGAAATGATTAATAAAAAAACAATGTCTTATACAGTTGATGTAATACCAGATCATTACCCTTCAATAACGGCCGATTTTGTTACAGATAGTAGCATGTGGGGAATGTATTATTTTAAAGGAAGTGTTACCGACGATTATGGGTTTAAAAAGTTATTGTTTGTGTTAAAATATAACCATGATTCTATAAAACAAATAAACATCCCTATTCAAAATAATTTATTAAATCAAGAATTTTATTTTGCTTACGATTTTTCTTCTTTAAAAAATTTAAATGGTAATGTAGAATATTATTTTAAAGTATGGGACAACGATGCCATTCACGGCAGTAAATCGTCAAAATCCGAAATAAAAACAATAACAATTCCCTCCAAAAAAGAAATCGAAAACATAAAAAATGAAGTAAATAAAAACATAATAGACCAACTTCAAGCTTCCGAGAAAGTTACAAGCGAATTAGAAAAAGAGCTTAAACAATTACAAAAAAATATTTCTAATTCAAATAGCGTTTCGTGGGAACATACGCAAAAATTTCAACAAATACTCGAAAAACAACAAACTTTAGAACAAACATTAAAGAAAATAGCAGAACAGAATAAGCAAAAAAATAATTTGGTGAACACCTTTTCTGAACAAGATTTACAAATGATCGAAAAACAAAAACAAATTCAAGAATTGCTCGAAAATATAATGGATGATGAACTCAAAAAACTCATCGATCAACTTAAAGAAATGATGAAAAACGTAGATAAAAGCAAAATAAATGAAATGACACAAGAGCTCAAGATAGAAACCGAAGACTTAAACAAGGAACTAGACCGGACACTTGAATTACTCAAAAAAATGAACGTTGAAGAAAAAATAAACGATCTTACAAAAGATTTTGATAAGTTAGCACAAGAACAAGAAGAATTGGCCGAACTCAATAACGACAAAAAAATACCTCTAGATTCTTTAAAGAAAATGCAGCAAGAGCAAAAACAACAATTTAAGCAACTTCAAGAAAAATATCAGCAGTTAATGAAAGAAAATAACCAGCTTTTAGAACCTTTTAACATGCTACCTTTTAACGAAGAACAACAACAAATTGAACAAGAGTTTCAACAAGGCGAACAAGAAATACAAAAAAATAATCGTAAACAAGCTTCTAAACATCAGAAAAACAACTCAAACCAATTGAAACAACTTAGCCAGCAAATACAAAAAATGATGCAACAAAACCAACAAGAAGCCAATGCCGAAGATGAAGAAAGTTTAAAAATGACTCTCGAAAACATAAAAAACCTATCATTTGCACAAGAAGAGCTTCTGTTGCAGACAAAACAGATAAAATCGTACGATCCTAAATACCCACAATTAAGCGAAAAACAAGTTCGTATAAAAGACAACATTAAAGTAATTGAAGATTCGCTAAATGCCTTGGCTATGCGAAATCCTATCATTAAACCCACCGTCAAAAAACATTTGAAAAATATTAAAAGCTACAATCGTCAGGTTTTAAAAGCCTTTGACGAACGAAATGTTGTTCAGGCAGCAACAAAACAGCAATTGATAATGACTGAAGCAAATGAGTTAGCATTGCTTATGAGCGAAATAATAAAACAAATGCAACAAGCAGCTTCGCAGCAAATGTGCAGTGGTAGCCAATGTAAAAAGCCGGGCAAAGGTAAGCCCAAACCTAGTTATCAACAAATGAAAAATATGCAGCAGCAAATAAAACAACAATTGCAATCGATACTTAATGAACTAAAACAAGGACAAAAAAAAGAGGGAAAAGGTCAAATGTCTGAACAAATTGGAAAAATGATATCGATGCAAGATAAAATGAGTCAAATGCTCAATGAAATGATGCAACAAGACGGAATAAGCCCCGAATCGGCCAAAAAACTACAAGAAATAAAGAATCTTATGAACGATGTACAAAAAGATATTGCAAACAAAAATATTACGAATCAAACGATACAGCGGCAAGAACAAATTTTAACTCGTTTGTTAGAAGCAGAAAAGGCTGATAATGAGAGGGAAACGGAAAATAAACGTGAGTCGCAAACAGGTAAAAATGATAAAATTAGTAACCCAAATGAATTTTTTCAGTATAAAGGTAAAAAAAGCAATTATGATGAATTATTATTTCAAAGTAATATATCGCTTAAAAAATATTATCAAGAACTATATCGAAAATATATGATTAACCTAAATAAATAGGTCTATGAAAAACAATATTCAATTCCCATCAAAAATAGAAAATATAAGCATCATTGAACGTTTGGTTGACGAGCTTACACAACAATATCAGATTAACAGCGAAATATATGGTAATATGCTTGTTTCAATGGTCGAAGCAGTTAACAATGCCATTATTCACGGTAATAAACTCGACGAAACAAAAACTGTAAAAGTAGAATATGAAATCGAAAATGATGTTTTTTCTTTTTCTATAAAAGATGAAGGTAATGGCTTCGATTACAAAAATTTGCCAGATCCTACTGCACCTGAAAATATCGAAAAACCACACGGAAGAGGTATTTTTTTGATTTCTCATTTAGTAGATGAACTTCATTTCGAAGACAATGGTAGTAAATTGTGTGTTAAAATTAACATCAAACCTCGATAACCAATTATGTCTTTATTATTTCATTTGGCCGATATTAAAACAGATCCTATAAAGGGCAAGAAAAATAAACTTAAAAAATGGATAAGTCTAGTTTCTACCGAATTTAAGAAAGAAGTGGGAGATATTAATATCATTTTTTGTTCAAATGAATATTTATTAAAAATAAATCAACAATTCTTGAATCATCATTATTATACCGATGTTATTACTTTCTCGTATAATGAAAATAATGTTTTGGCGGGCGATATATTTATAAGCATTGATCAAGTTGCCGCAAATGCTCAACAATTTAAGGCATCGTTTGACGAAGAGTTATTTAGAGTTATGATTCATGGCATATTACATTTAATAGGTTTTGACGACGATACAGACCATAAACGCATGCACATGCATGTACTCGAAGATGAGGCATTAGAAAAATTAAATTTAAGTAAATAAGTTTAATAACTATAAATGCTCAATATTTACGATTTTTAATTTTAGATCGTCGATCCACACAGTCGAACTATCATTATTCCACAAATAAATTTTTAAATGGTGTTTGAGTGTTTCTGTTTTAGGTTCATAGCTCATATTATGCTTACATTTTTGCCAGCAATTACAAGAACGAATTAGCTCTTTTATAGGTTTGCCAAGCCAGAATATAGTTTTACCGGTAGTATCTTCTATTGACATAACAAGGTTGGTAAAATTATTGTTTTGAGCCCAAATTGCAACTTCAATTTCTATTTCAATTTTTGATGACATTGAAGAAATAATGTGTGACATTGGAATATTTAAAGTTGGAGAAAATCCTTGAGGAACAAGCTTATAACTATATTTCCCATTAAAAACTTGTGTAGAATCTTTATAAAAATTGTTACACGAAAACATTGGGATGTAAGCCCATTCCATATCGTTTGTAAATTGATATTGACTTACTGGACGATTCATTTTTTCGGGTAATATAACTTTATATAATACATTTCCATTGATGCTATCTATAAGTTTTATATTAGGTTTATGATAATACCACATAATCATTGAACCACCTTTTTTGATACCCGTTAACCACCATGTTAAATCATTATGATAAATATAATACTCATGAGCTTCATGACGATAGGGTATAAGTGGACTACGTTCATTAATAAATCTTACTTTAGAACTATCCCAATGCATTTGATAATCGGCAATTCTTTTCATAACAGGGTCGGTGAGCACTATGGCAGTTGTATTTATTTTTTTAAAGTGTTTATCAAAAAAGGGCTCAATGTTATTATACCCATTTTTATTGTCATAGTACATTTGTGTTATGGGTACAATAAGCCATGAGGCTAAAAAAATAATCCAAATGGTTGTTTTCAAGCGAGGATGAGTTAATACTTTAGCTATAAGAAAAACAACAAAAATGCAAATATAAAAAACAAAGATAGCTTTTAAAGGAATTTTGAATAAGTTGAAATAAAGCCACAAAAGCATCAATCCGTTAAATATCACAATAAACCACGATTTTCTAATCGAAAAAAAGTAACGAACAATAAATGGAGCTGTTGTTACCGATAATATTGGAACGAGAAATAAATAATGGCGAATGTCGGTACACATAGGAGAGTATGCGCTGTAATTTTTAGTCATAAAATTAGCAGAAAGCAACAATGTAATACTGATTAACCCCCAAAATGATTCAGGTTTATTAAACGTCCATTTTCTTTTATAAAAAAAGACAGGCAACAAAAATGCACCCAAAACCATGAATCCATTCAATGTAAATTCAAACCAAAGTTCATAACCTATTCGCTTTAAAGTATAAATAAAAGGCAAATATTCGTAACTACATGGGTTTAGATAGGCATTATATGCTATTGCCAGGTAACGCGAAAAAGGATTTCCTGTTTTATATGCTATCCAAACATGATATAAAAGCAATGCTAATATGCCCAATATGACTGAAAATGCCCAGAATTTTAGGTGTCGCTGTTTTATAATGTCAGATATTAAAAGAATGGTGAGTGTTGGTAAGACTAAAACGACAACTTCTTTGGTAATAAAAGCAAACAATAATCCTGTAACAAATATTGATGCCCATAATATAGCGTTGGTTTTAAAGTTAAATCGATACAAATAAAGAGCAAAAAAACTAATTAAAATTCCCAAAGCAACATAAAGGTCTGCCATTATTTTATCGGTATAAAATAGAAAAGCAGGCACTGTGGTACATAATAATAAACCTGTAACAACAATTCGTGTATCGCGTTGTTTTAGTGTTAAGTAAACCAGAAAAAGTATAATCATGCTTATTATTAAAGCAGGCAATGCTGAGGAAAATTCGTTGATTCCAAAATATTTATAGATAAATCCAGTAAAAATAATAATGGGCAATCTATACGAAAAATGATTGTTTGATAAATGAAAAGTACCATTAGCCCACTGATGCGAAAGATGGGCATATTCCATATCGTCCCATCCAAAATGTCCCCCAAAGCCTATAAAATGATGAATAAACAAAAATACATAGAGTAGAAATATAAAAATATATTCAATTTTTTTGTTTTTGTACATTTTCAATGATTTAAGAAAGAATTATTCTTGTGATAAAGTATTATTAACCAGCTTATGCATGAGTTCGTTGAGTTCATTGAAATTGATGGGTTTTACAACAAAATTATTAATGCCTGCGTTTTTGCATAGGTTTTGCATTTCGGGTGTTGCATGTGCTGTAAGTGCAATAATTGGTACATTTATATGTCCAACTTCTTCGGGATGATTTCTAATAAATTTAGCTGCTTCTATTCCATCCATTTCGGGCATTTCAATATCCATTAAGATGATATCAAAATGATCATTTTTCATAAGCGAAATAACTTGTTTGCCCGATTGGGCTATACTTATTTCATGCTTAAATTTCTCAAGTGAGCGTAATGCTACTTTTACATTTAGTTCGTTGTCTTCTGCTAATAAAATGTGGAAATGTTCTTTTTTATATTTCTCACTATTAGCATTTTCGGGGATGAGTGGCAATTCTTCGGGATTCTTATTTACAGTACCAACACCTAAAGCCACTCTTAAATAAAAATCAGTTCCTTTATTTTTTTCGCTTTTAAACCAAATAGAAGCATTTAACATTTTAGCAAGATGCTTGCTAAGAGTTAATCCTAATCCTAGTCCTGATGATTTGTTTATAAGTTGACCATCGTCGTTAAGTGCTTTTAAGATTTTTCGTTGTTGTTCTTCGTCTATTCCAATACCAGTGTCAGAAATTTTAAATAAAACTACAATTTTATTATCGTTAGGGTTTATCTCATCAAATGTAACATTAATGTGAATATTTCCTTTTTCTGTAAATTTTATAGCATTGTTAATAAGGTTAAATAAAATTTGACGCAAAAAGCTAACATCGCCAACGAGGTGAGTTGGAATTTGTTCGTCTATTTCATAGGTTAAATTAATTTTTTTATGTCGTAATGCACTTGAAAATTGATTAATTAACTGCATTAATAAGTCGTTAATTTCAAAAAGACTTAATTCTAAATTTATTCGCTCGGGTTGTGAGTAATATACTTGCATTGCTTCTTCGATAAGTTTTACTATTTGAATAGCAGCATTATTTATGGTTTGACAATAGTCTTTTTGTTCATCGTTAAGTTTTGTTTGAAATAATAATGTATTAATGCCAATAATTACATTTAAAGGAGTTCTTAATTCGTGACTTATAGTTGTAATTAAATTTGTTTTTGAATTTAATGCTTCTTGAGCTTTTTGAGCAAATTCTTCCTTTTCTTGTAATGCTTTTTCTAATTTTATGGTAGTTTGACTATTTTCAACGAGTTTATTGGAAAGCTCAGCCGTTTGTTCATCAATTTGTTTTTTTAAAGAATTTGTTATTTTTTTATCAATACGTATTACTTGTACTAATGTGGGTATAAAAAGCAAAGTAAGAATGATACCCGATAAAATAAGATAAAATAATTCTTGTGATAATTTATCTTCGATATAACTAATATCCATATCGGCTCCTGCAATATAGATATTGCCACCGGGAGAGTAGAGTGGTTTTAAAGCAGATCGAAAAGTTCCCCATCTGTCTGAGGTTGTTTCAAAAAGTATTTTATTGGATATGGGCAGCTTTTTTAGTTTATCAGAGGCTTCGGTGTATTCTGTAAAATAACGAACAGTTGTTTTATGTTGTATCTCTTGATTATTAGTTGAGCAAGAAGTAAAATAAACCTTACCATTACGAATAATAAGTGTATAAAGAAACGATACATCAAATTGTTTAGCTAGTTTTGTAAGTCTTTTTATGTTATCCCAGTCTTCGATGGGTGAAATCGAAAGCGAATCGGTGGCTCTATCGTGAAAATCTTTTAGAAGCGAAATCGGAATTATATCTAATGTTCGAGAAAGTTTGTTATCTACTTCTTTTAATAATGAATGTTTTTTTTCTTGGTAAATTATAGTCAAAAGAATGCTTATTCCAACGAAATAAAATAAAATGGGAATGGCAAATTTACTAATAATCGATATGAAACGATTTTCTTGCAATGTTTATTTTTCTTTAAAAAACTCTTTGTAAAAAGCAAAGATAGCTAATAATAGCAAAATAATGGAACTTGCAAGCGAAATTTTTTCTCCAATAAAATACGATGAAGGTTCAAATATAAAATCAATCTGATGTTGACCTGAAGGGAGAATGGCTGCACGTAAAACATAATTTACACGAAAATATTTTGATTTTTGACCATCTATATAAAGATTCCATCCTTTATCGTAATAAATATCAGAAAAAACGGTAAATTGTGGCGTTTGTGCATTATATGAATACGAAAGCTTATTCGGTGAGTAATAAGTAAGTTTTATTTTTGCTGTTGAATCGGGTTGAAATTTAAAATCTTTTAATTCGTTGGCAAATCGTTTGTCAATAATGGCTATCGAATCGGCTTTGAAGTTGGTTAAAGCTGCTATTTCGCTATCGGCATTTTCGACTATTTTATATGCTTTTACAAACCAAGCATTGCCCAGAGCTTCTGGGTTGTATTGAGCCACAGGTTCTTGATTTTGTCCTTTAAAAATAATGTATTTGGTATTGAGCATATTTAATACTTGGAAGTTATTTTTCGAAATTTGATTTTCGATTAATTCTTGATATCGTTTCATTTTTGCACCATGATATCCCCCAATCGATTTATGAAAATATGATGTGCTGGCGTCATTAAAAGTATTCACTGTTACATTCAGCACACGATAGTAAGGATCGGGGTCTTGTAAAATTTGTAAATCGGCATTGGTGGGTTTAAATGGATCTTTTGCTTTGCTTGCTTCAACAAACATTTCGTCGTGAACATAACGTTTATTTACAGGCCAAAGATCTATTAAAAATAGTAAAGCAAAAGCAACGATTGCCCATTTAGTTTTTATTTTATCTTTAAAGATTAAAAATACTACTAGGGCAGTAATTAAGATAAATATCAACGAGCGAAATGCGTCGGTTCTAAACATACTTTCACGGTCGGAGATAATATCTGATAAAGGATAACCCGCTTTTGCTAGGTCGTTATCGATACCAGCATTAAAATTGAAAAACATTCCGGGCATAATAAGCAAGATAAGACATATACCGCCAAGTATTCCAACCGACCATTTAAGCGATTTATATAAACGACTTTTATCGATAGGTTGCGTTAATAAATCATATAAAGTATAAATGGCTAAAAATGGCATGGTAAACTCGGCTATAACTAATATCATCGAAACAGTTCTAAATTTATCGTATCCGGGAAAATGGTCAAAGAAAAAGTTAGTTAAGGGCATAAAATTTTTTCCCCATGCAAGCATAATAGAGAAAAGTGTAGCAATAAACATCCACCATTTAATCCACCCTTTTAGATAAAACATGCCTAATAAAAATAAGAAAAACACAACGGCACCAATATATACAGGTCCACTGGTAAATGGCTGAGTGCCCCAGTAAGTAGGGATTTGTTGACAGATTTGGTCGGCTTGAGCACTTCCGTATTGATTTTTAAAATATTCGTAAGTGTTACTTCCTTCGTCTAATTTTGTGTATGATGCTCCTCCTTTGGCGTTGGGAATTAGAAGGGTAAGCGTTTCGTCAACTCCATAACTCCATGCAGTAGCGTAGTCTTTATCGAGACCGGTTGTTTTGTTTTCTTTATTGGTAGTTAGTTCCGATGGACCTCGGGTTGAATATTTCCCGTATTCGTATGTTAACCAAAGATTTGTTGCATTGCTTCCAATGGCTAAGGCTGTAGCAATGCCCAATATAGCCGATGTTTTTATAAAATGTTTATATGTTTTGGTTCGAATAACCGAAATTAGTTCGAAAAGCAAAAAAACTAAGATAATTAAAAAGGTGTAATAAGTAATTTGTAGGTGGTTTACCATTAATTGCATAGTAAGAAAAATACCAAAAATAATAGACCCGATTATGGGTTTTGATTTGTAAGCTACATATATGGAAGCTACAATTACCGGAAGATATCCAATTGCCAAAGCTTTTGTAATGTGTCCTGGTTCGAGAATAATAAGAAAATACGAAGAAAATGCATAGGCAAGTGAGCCAGCAAAGCTAAGGAATGGTTTAAAACCAAGCATTAAGAGGGCGATATAAAATCCAAGCAAATATAAAAATAACATTCCAACGGGTTTGAAGCCATTGAGTGAGCATACTTGATGTAAATATTTCCATATATTATTTTGAGCAACATTGATAATAAGGTATGTAGGCATTCCGCCAAACATGCTATTTGTCCATAAGGCTACTTCGCCTGTTTTTTCGTAATAATCGTTAGCTTCTTTGGCCATGCCATAGTAGTTTGCAACGTCGCTTTGTTGTAAGCGTTTTCCTTGTAAAATAGGCGAAAAATAAGCAAACGATAAAATTAAAAACGCAATAATAGGCAATAAATACTTACCAAACTGATTTAATGATATTTTGTTCATAAGCAAAAATTTTTCAAATGTAGTTAATTTTTATATTAATGATTTAAAAGGTTTGTTTTTAGCCAAACAATCTTTTTGGTTTCGAAAAAGGGAATAGGTATTTTATCGTAAATATTAAAGATTTGAATTTTATCTTTAAACAGAGTAAGTTCTTGCAACAAATCGCCCCCTTTTAAATAAATAATTCCTCCGTATGGGTTATATGATAAATTTTTTCGTGTTATAGCCACAAATTCGTTAAAATTGCATACAGCTCTGCTAACAATATAATCGTAGGTTTGTTTATGTTCTTTTACGTTGATATGTAGGGTTTTGACATTTGTAAGTTTTAATGAATTAGAAATTTGTTCTACTACTTTAATTTTTTTTCCGATAGAATCAACTAAAGTAAATTGACAGTGAGGAAACATAATAGCCAAAGGAATACCAGGAAATCCTCCACCTGTACCCACATCGAGTATAGTATGATTAGAGAAATCAAAAAAAGCAGCAATTGTTAATGAATGTAAAATATGATGTTCGTATAAGTGGTCAATATCTTTGCGCGAAATGACATTTATTTTAGCATTCCATTCTTTATATAAAGGATCTAATTGTTTAAACTGCTCAATTTGGTATGAGTTTAAATTTGGGAAAAACTGTAAAAGTTTATCCATATAGGATTAAATCTTGTCTTTAGATTTTTTTATAATGAGATACAGCAATTCGCGTGCGCGGAAAAGTTGTGCTTTAACTGTTCCTATAGGAATTTCGAGTTCGGCAGCGATTTCTTCGTATGAGTATTCTTTAAAATACCTTAATTCAATGAGCATTCGATAACGTGGCTTTAGTTTTTCGACTACATCGCGCATTAGTATAAACTTTTGTTCTCGAATAAGTTCTTCTTCGGGGTCTAAAGTATCGGATGGCAATGAAATAGATGAATCTTGGTCACTTCCTTCGGCGGGAGGTCCATCAATAGAAACAAGGTCGGTTTTCTTTTTACGTAAAAAATCGATGCAGTTGTTGGTTGCGATTTTAAACAACCATGTACTAAAAGCAAAACTTGGAGAATATTGTGATAAATTACGAAAAGCTTTTGTAAACGCTTCGATGGTTAAATCTTCGGCATCTACTTTATTGGCAACCATTTTGAGTAACATAAAGTAGATAGAATCGCGGTAGCGACCCATAAGTTCAGCAAACGATTTTTCGTCGCCTTTGATAGCTTGTTGTACAAGCACATAATCTTGAAGGGCTTTATTGCTTAGGTTAGGGCTTATTTCCATGTTCGCTGCTGATGTGGGTTTTTGGTTAATTTAATTATTAAATCATTGATTAAATACAACATATCAAACAGCGGCGAAAATAATAATAAATCTTGTTCTTTCAAAGTTTTTGACGAAAAATAATATGCGATGATTAAAAAAATTAGCCGGAGAATAAAAATGGATACAATTATTGGAAGGGTGCGAATGTCTAAAATTAAAAGAACTGGTATTAAAAGATAAAATAACCAACGGCTCAATGGTTCGAGACTTAGCAATATTTTGTGTTTGTTTTTATATAATTTAAAAGTACTTTGATGTCGTTTTTTTTGAATTATCCATGAAAAATAATCGGTTTTAGCACTTGAACGGGTGTGAGCAAGGGTGTTGACAGCTACGTTTTGAGAGGTTGCATGTTCGTTAACAAAGAGATCGTCATCGCCCGAAAATAGCATGGCATGATTAGCAAAACCTTTGTTTTTAAAGAATAACGATTTTTTGTAAGAGAGATTTCGTCCAACGCCCATATAAGGGATATGTGCTTTTGCAAATCCCATATATTGCATGGCAATAAACAAGGTGTCGAACCGTATGAATTTATTGAGAAATCCTTTTGTTTTAAAATATCCGCCATAACCAAGTACGATATCGGTTTTTTCGGAGTATGTGCTCATCATTTGACGAATCCAATTACTCGAAACGCATTCACAATCGGCATCAGTAAATAACAGGTATTCGTTCGAAGCAGCTTTTATGCCAATGGTTAATGCCAATTTTTTACCATGATTAAATTTTTCATCTTTTTTTATGGTAGATATTTTTAAATGTGGATAAATTTTGGAAAAATCTTCAAGTACCCAGTGGCTATCGTCTTCTGAAGCGTCGTTTACAACAATGACTTCGTAGTTTGGATAGTTTTGTGTTAATACAGAAGGTAAAAAACGCTTTAAGTTTTCTTCTTCGTTACGCGCACATATGACAACTGACACAGGAGGGGTAAAATTAGGGTTTAATTTTGTTTTTTTGTTGAATCGTAGGTAAAAAAATAGATAATAAAATAACTGTATTAGGCTGAAAAAAAGCCAGATTATACCTATTATAATCACAATTTCTGAAAAATGAAAATTTAATGTCATAGCGGCTGCAATATTACAAATAGTAAATTTACAATTCTAAAATATGTAAAAAAAATATTTAACGAAATTATTCACCGTATAAAATTTTCAATTTCTGCGTGTTATGATTTTTGGGCTGTTTATTAGTTAACCTAATTTGTTTTAGGTTTGTATTTTAAAAATTGAGCCCTTTGCAAAACTAAAAAACGTACTCGTTTATTGTGATAAAAATTTCAAACTTATTTTAATTATTTGTATTGCTTTTTATCTATATATTAGAACAATCTAAATGATAAAAAGAAGCAATGTGTAACTCTCACGTCATGGCAAGCGAACGCATCCCCTTATCGTCAATACGATTCTTCTCTTAAAAAAGAGAAGAAGAAGCTATCTCCACCACACACACAACACAATTGTAACGAGCATCGGGAATATTGCTTCTCCCTATTTCTCGGGATCAAAACAACATGCCAACCCTTCATTCGCAATAACGGGAAGGGATGGCAATTACAAAAAAGAGTTTTGCAAAGGTCTTAATTATGATAATTATGAATGGTTGAAATTTGATAAGTTTATTGCAACAAAATATAAGTAACATTCATGCGATATTTCTTCGTCTTATAATTATTTTGTGCAGGATATGTTTTAATACTTACATATTTTCGCCAAATTGAGCTCTATACTTTTTAATTAATTCTTCGGCTTCTTTAAGTTGAGTTATTTCCATAATGTTTCCGACTATATAAATACCGTTTTCAGAGGAAATAATTTGATACTTGTCGTTAAGCCATTTGTAGGTGCCATTTTTATGTTTAAATCGATATTCTACTGTAAATTCATTTTCGTTTTCGTTAACATTACTAATCATTTTAGCTACGATGTTATTAGCTTTTTGAATATCGTCGGGATGTAGAAGCGATTTAATTTCTTCAGCTGACATTCGGTAAAACTCATCGGGTGTGTATCCAAGTATGTGGTATAGTGCAAAGCTTATGTATTCGTAATTACCTGTTTCAACATTTAGTTTGTATAATATTTGACGCGAGTTTTCTAATATTTCTTTAAAGTAACTTTCTTGTTTGTGATAAGCACTAAGTAAGAGTTTCTTTTCAGTAATATCTTCGAATACAATTAGATAATCGATAGAGTTTTCATCTTTTTTAAAGTGTGATATATAAACCGATAATGAAAGTGTTTTATTATAAGGCAAAAGCGATAATTCTATATGAACATGATGTTGAATTGTATTGTTGCCCTGAAAATTAGTAGCTAATAATTCTATAAAACGTTGGGTATTATTGCTATCTTCAGCTACATTTAATATTTTTTTAGCAGCTGGGTTTAATGTAACTGGAGTTAATTCGCTATTAAGGTGAATAATACCTAATGGGATGTTGTCATATAAAAGTTTAAAACTTTCTTCTTTTTCTTTTAGTGTATTAATAATTGTTTTGCGTGTGCTAATATCGCGAACTACTGCCAAAACATAGTCTTCGTTTTCAAAAGTAAATTTACTTAGCGAAATTTCAGCAGGGAAAGGATTTTTTCCATTGCGTAAGTGTATCCACTCAAATTGCTGAGGTATGCCTTTTAAAGCAGCTTGAATTTTTTCTCGTGCTAGTTCACGCGAAGATTTGCCATTGGGTTGAGTAAGGGGGCTAAAACGATAATGAAAAGGAGTATGCATAATTAATTCTTCGAGCGTACATTCATATATTTCTAATATTCGTTTGTTGCAATCAATAAATTTATCGTCTTTCAAAACTAAAAAACCATCTGATATAGATTCAAAAATTGTTTGGTATTTTTTTTCGCGTTCATTAAGTTCAAGTTCTATTAATTTATGTTTCGTTATGTTTTTTGCAATTCCTTCAATATAAGCAATTTCACCTTTATCATTAAAAATGGCAATTTCTTTTATTTCGAGATAACAGATATTGTTTTTGTTCGTTTTTACTTGTAGTTCTAATTTAGGAGAAGGTAATTTTTCGGTTAAATAAAATTGGTGTCTTTCGAATGTGCCTTCATATATTGCTGCAGCGCCGATGTTTTTATAGTTTATAATAAAATCTGCCTTGGGGTAGCCTAGAACATTTGTAACAGATGAGCTTAAATAAACAAAAGGTTTACCGGGTTCGTGTCGATAGAAAAAATAATCGTCAATAAGGTTATCAACAATTAGACGGTAGTTTTTATAAACCGATTCGTAACTTTCTTGTGTTATGCGATAGTTTTTAAAGGGTTTTCGAAGCATTTTAAATAAAAAAAGTGTGAGTATAAATGGTATAATAATCCATCGATATATTTGAATTTTATACCAAAGTACAGTGTTTTGAACAATGGCATCAATTACAAAGTCAGAAAATAAAAATATTACTAAAATTGAAACAAAGAAAAAAACAATAAGTTTTAAAGCAAGTGAACGTTGATATATTTGCAAAAAACGACGCATAAGTTTTATCTTATTCTGTCTGCCGATCTAACAAGTTCTTCGTCTCGTTTTATATATTTGAAAGCTAAAAGGTGCAATATGGCTATTATGATTGGTAAAATAGAGGCATATTGTAAAAATATTTCTGCGTTTAATTGATGTGCTGTTTCATATATGATATATGCAACAATTCCTTGTAAACCAATTAACAGTATGGTATTGTATATGTTAAAACGCATTTGAAGAATACGATTTTTGTATAAGAAAATAATAATTAAATTAAGTAAAATCGTGATAATGTTAAATATTAAAAGCGAATAAGAATACTGAATTTGATCGTTAAAAACATAACCTTTAATATAGATTTCGTAAAAAGTAGCATCGTTTATTTGTAAAATAGCTAATGGTTGAAAAAACATCATTATTTGTAAAACAAATGCTATCAATAAAAACAATGTTTGTATTCTTTGAATCATTATTAAAAAAGTTTAGCTCAAAGGTAATGTATTTTCTTTAAATTTACTTACTTTGTGCCTAAGTTTATGCAAAGTTTTCTGTTCAAATTAAAAAAAGCTCTGAATGCCATATTATTATGGCGTTTAAAGCATATAAACGATCAACAATACATTATTATTATTGCAATTTTAGTGGGTTTATTTTCGGGCTTAGTTGCTGTGTTAATAAAAAATACAGTACACCTTGTGCAGTGGACATTAACTTTTTTCTTTGTGTCGCGCTATCAAAATATAATGTTGCTCTTTTATCCAATGATAGGTATTGGTATTGTTTTTTTGCTTATTCGCTTTGTTTTTCGTAGATTGCCCAAAGCAGAAATTCCCGATGTTTTATATGCCATTCATCGCGAAAAAGGTAAAATAAAACCTTCAAATACCTGGATAACCATGATTCTGAGTTCTATAACAGTAGGTTTTGGGGGATCGGTAGGGTTAGAAGGTCCATCAGCAACTGCAGGTGCTTCTTTGGGATCGGCTGTAGCTCAGTTTTTACGTCTCAATAAAAAACAAACCATACTTTTGATTAGTTGTGCCGGAGCTGGTGCTATTGCTTCGCTATTTAAAGCACCTATTGCAGGGGTTGTTTTTGCATTGGAGATTTTTATGCTCGATTTAACCATGTCGTCTATACTCCCACTTCTTATATCGGCTACTGTTGGGGCTATTACTTCCTATCTTTTTTTTGGTAACGATGTTTTATACGATTTTCATATTGTAATTAAACCATCATGGAGCGAAATTCCTTTTTTTATTATTTTAGGAATACTTACAGGCGTGTTTTCTATATATTTTATAAAAATTAAAGAATTTTCGCATAAAATATTTTCCCGACTAGATAAACATTGGAAAAAATGGTTGTTGGGTGGTTTATCGCTTGGGATGATGATTTTTTTTATGCCACCTCTATTCGGTGAAGGCTATTCAACCGTTAATTCATGTTTACATGGCGATTATAGTTTTTTGTTTTTAAACAGTCCTTTTTACGATTATAAAGACAGTATTTATGCCGTACTCTTAATGTTTTTTTCACTTATTATTTTAAAATCGTTTGCAACTTTTTTTACTTTAGAAGCAGGTGGAATTGGTGGTATTTTTGCCCCTATCTTGTTTTTAGGTTCTAGTATCGGTTTTTTTATAGCTATTTTACTTAACTTGTTTGGTGTTTATGTGGTTCCTAGTAACTTTGCTATGGTTGCCATGGCGGGTATGTTGTCGGGTGTTATGTTTGCACCATTGACTGGAATTTTTTTGATTGCAGAAGTTACAAATGGTTACGATCTTATTATTCCTCTTATGATTGTTAGTTCTGCATCGTATGGAATGGTTCGTATGGTATTTAAGCATTCTATTTATAATCAAAGTTTAGCTCAAAAAGGTATTTTATTCGGACACAATAAAACTAAAAATGTCTTAGCATCGATGAAAGTGTCTGACTTTTTAGAAACTAATTTTTTGCCTGTCCATCCTAACGATTCGTTAAGAAAGCTTACAGAAATAATTAGCAAGTCGAGCAGAAATATTTACCCTGTTGTTGATCATGAGGGAATGTTTTTAGGATTGGTTTTTCTCGACCATATTAAACATCTTATTTTTAAAAGTGAATATTACGATACGTTAAAAGTTTCAGATTTAAGTTATATGCCGAACGGTATAGTAAATTTAAACGATCCTATGATAGAAGTTATTAAAATATTTCACAATACAGGAAATTTTAACCTACCCGTACTTGATAAAGGAAAATATGTAGGCTTTATATCGAGAGCTCAAATATTTAGCGCCTTTCAGCAAGAAATGGACTATTTATCAGATGAATAAACAAGTAAATTTAATTAATGTTCTAGATACAAATAAAATTTTTTTTTCAAATTAATATTTCGTAATTTTGCGAAATATAAAACTAAGGTAAAAATTTAAATTATGGAAATAAAAGTATTAGGAACCGGTTGTGCTAAGTGCCGTCAATTAGAGCAAATAGTAATCGAAGCAATTAAAGACATGGAAGTAAAGCCAACGGTAGTTAAAGAAGAAGATATTACTCGTATTATGAGTTACGGAGTTATGCGAACACCTGCTTTGGTTATTAACGAAAAACTTGTGTTAAGTGGAAGAGTGCCTTCCGTAAAAGAAGTTACAGAGCTGATTGAAAAAAATAAATAAACAATGGCCGATAAAAAAGATTTTACTGAAAAACAAAAACAAATAGCTCGAATAGCAAAAGCACTTAGCCATCCGGCAAGGGTATATATTATACAGCGATTGCTCGCCGAAAATCGGTGCAATGGTATTGGTTGCTGTACCAGTGGCGAAATGATTGACGATATTCCTATTGCTCGCTCTACTTTATCGCAACATTTAAAAGAGCTTAAATATGCAGGTTTGATACAAGGCGAAATTGAACCACCCAAGATTAAATATTGTCTTAATTTGGAAAACTGGCAATTGGCTCAACAATATTTTAATGAATTGTTTAATGAAAAAAAAGATTTTTGATATAGCCATAGGAACCAATGCACACGAACTGAAAATGAAATTATCACTCATCCATAAATGGATTATTCCATCTCGTCATACTGGCGAGACAAGTTCTGATGTTTACTGAAAAAATAAAAAATAATTAAAGATGAAAAAGATAAGTTTTGTGTTTATTTTAATAGGTCTGATGTTTTTAGTTGCTTGTCAACAAAATGGCGATAATAAGGCAAAAAACAGCGTCAGCACATCGGTTGTAACGATAGATTCTAATACTACAACCCCCATTGTTTTGGTATATAATTTTTATAGTACGCATCGCTGTCCATCTTGTATCGCTATTGAAAATGCAACTATTAAAACTTTAGATAGTTTATATACCGAACAAGTTAAAAATGGTATTATAAAACGTTTTAGTATAAATATAGACGATGCGGCTAATGCGAAACTTTGTGAAAAATATCAAGCTTTTGGCTCTGGAATTTTTGTTACTCAAATATTAAAAGGTAAAGAAACAACTATTGACTTAACGGGTGATGGCTTTAAATTTGCTATGAATAAAGAAGAAAAGTTTATAGAAATTCTAAAATCGAAAATTGACGAATTTTTAAAACAATAAAATCATGAACAAACTTTTATTATTAACCACGGTATTAGTTTTTAGTCTAAATTTTTATGGACAAGATATTAAAAAACCTACTGCCAGAACCAAATTATTAGTTTATTATTTTCATCTAACCCATCGTTGCAATACGTGTCAAAGTATTGAGGCAACTACCAAAAAGGTACTCGAAACTTATTATGCTAATGAATTGAAAAATGGTACTATTATTTTTCAAACTTTTAATTGTGAATTGCCAGAAAATAAAGTTTTAGTAGACAAATACCAAGCTTATGGTGCTACGCTTGCATTTACACCCATTGTAAAAGGAAAGGAGGCTGGAATTGACGACCAAACCAATTTTGCTTTTTCGAAAATTCATAACGAAGAAGTTTTTATTAAAGGATTACAAGAAAAAATAAATAGCTACTTAAGATAAATATGGAAGTCTTGCAACAATGGCTCGATTCGAGCAATGCCCCTATGCTATCTGCTCTTATTTTGGGCATTATGACAGCAATAAGTCCATGTCCCCTTGCCACTAACATTACAGCAATAGGATTTATTAGCAAAGATATAGAAAATCGACGTCGTATTTTTTTTAACGGACTTTGGTATACTTTAGGGCGTGCAATAAGTTATACTGCAATAGCAACAATATTATTTTTGGGAGCTAGTACATTTCATATTGCCCGATTTTTTCAGAGCAATGGTGAAAAATTTCTTGGACCATTGCTGATTTTAATCGGAATTTTTATGCTTGATATTATTAAAATTAATTTCCCAGCTTTAACAAATCTTACTGAACGTTTTGAAAAAAAAGATAATAAAAACAATGGCTGGAGGGCTTTATTGTTAGGGATGATTTTTGCATTAGCATTTTGTCCATATAGTGGGGCATTATATTTTGGCATGCTTATACCACTTACCATTAGTAGTTCATCGGGTTTAGTGTTACCTGTTATTTTTGCTATTGCTACCGGATTGCCAGTTGTTATTGTTGCTTATTTACTAGCTTTTAGCATTTCTAGCTTAGGTAATTTTTATAAAAATGTAAAAATATTTGAAAAATGGTTTAGGATCATTGTAGCTATTGTATTCATTTTTGTTGGAATTTATTATGTTTATATGTTTTACTTAGTATAATTTAATTTTTCTTATGGAAACTAAAAAAGAGATAAAAATCCTGTTGTGGATGATAGTAATATTTACTGCTGCTTTCTTTCTTCCTATTGAAAGCGATCGATTTAATACAGCAGTAGCAGCAACTTTCGATTTAATAAAATGGTACGCTCGCGAACATGTTATTTTGTGTTTGTTACCTGCATTTTTTATTGCAGGTGTGATTTCAGTGTTTGTAAGTCAAGGTTCAGTATTACGTTATTTTGGGGCCAATGCAAAAAAATGGTTAGCATATTCGGTAGCTGCCATTTCGGGAACTATTTTAGCTGTTTGTAGTTGTACTATATTGCCTCTTTTTTCGAGTATTCATAAGCGGGGTGCTGGATTAGGTCCTGCTATCGCTTTTTTATATTCAGGTCCTGCTATTAATATTCTCGCGATTATTCTTACTGCACGTATTTTAGGTTTTGAAATGGGCGTTGCTCGTACTATTAGTGCTATTAGTTTTAGCATAATTATTGGTTTAATAATGGCGTTTATTTATCGTAAGGAAGAAAAAATAAAGGCAGAAGAACAAATGAATATAATTCCACCTGCTGAAAAACGTCCAATTTGGCAAACATCATTTCACTTTTTCACATTAGTGTTTATTCTTGTATTTGCAAATTGGGGAAAGCCTGTTTCTGACGATGTATCGAGCCTATGGTATTATATTTGGACATACAAATGGTATATTACTGGTTTTTTTGCGTTATTGCTTTGCTATTCTTTAATTAAAATTTTAAAAATAAAATGGCAATGGGTTTTAGGAGCGTTTTTGGTAACAATATTATCCGTATGGAGTGCATATTTTATTGAAAACCCTAAATTAGCACCGCTTTTACCTATGATTGTAGGCATTGCATCGCTAAGCATTATTACTTTAAAAGATAAGCAAGATGATGAAAATAAAGAATGGACAATTGCCTCGTGGGGATTTGCAAAGCAAATTCTTCCTTTATTAGCTGTTGGAGTTATTACTGCTGGCTTTTTACTTGGTTCTACTCACGATGGGAGAACGATTGCTGGAGTAATTCCTAATGAATGGATACAATGGGCAGTTGGCGGCAATTCGATTATTTCAAACCTTTTTGCATCAATTGTTGGTGCTTTTATGTATTTTGCCACTCTTACCGAAGTTCCAATTTTACAAGGTCTTATTGCTGCCGGTATGGGTAAAGGACCAGCGTTAGCTTTGTTATTGGCAGGACCTTCCTTGTCTTTGCCCAATATGTTAGTTATTCGTGGAGTTCTTGGTACTAAGAAAACAGTAGTTTATGTAAGTTTAGTTATTGTAATGGCTACCATTACTGGAATCATTTATGGTTCTATTTTTTAAAATAGTTAAAATATGAAAATTTCAAGAAAAAATGAAATGAAAATAACATTGGTTATAATGGTATTTATTATGACCTTAGTTGTTTCGTTTGTTAATGTTGTTTTTAATTTTGGTCTTTCAAACGAATTTCTTATTAAATGGTTAAAAATGTGGGCGTTGGCTTTTGTTATTGCATTGCCCGTTGTAATGATAATTATGCCAATAATTAAAAAAGTAATATCTAGATATATAAACGATTAGCATATTAATAGAAGTCCTTTTTATAGTAAAGGAAATAGAATAAGCTACTTTGTTTAATAAAAGTTAAGAGTTATCATAATTTTCTTTATCTTTATACCATAAAATCAATATACATGAAAAAAGTTTTCTTTCTTGATGCTTATGCATTAATATTCAGAGCATATTATGCTTTTATTAAAAATCCACGTATCAATTCAAAGGGAATCAATACTTCAGCAATTTTTGGTTTTATGAATTCTCTTTTAGATGTTATTCAAAAAGAAAAACCAACACATTTGGCCATTGTATTCGATTCGTCTGCAAAAACCTTTCGCCACGATCTATTCCCGGCATACAAGGCTACTCGCGAAGCTACACCTGAAGATATTAAAAATTCTATCCCATACATTAAACAAATAATAGAAGCACTCGAAATACCTGTTTTTGAAGTTCCTGGATATGAGGCAGATGATGTTATCGGAACTTTAGCTAAAGATTTTGCTCGTAAAGATTACATGGTATTTATGATGACACCCGACAAAGATTTTTGCCAGTTAGTCGATAAAAATATTTTTATATATAAACCATCACGTTCGGGAAGCGATGTAGAAATCTGGGGAATTCCAGAAGTTCAACGTCAATTTGAAGTTCAATATCCCTTGCAGGTTATAGATGTATTAGGTCTTTGGGGTGATGCCTCCGATAATGTGCCCGGTGCTCCAGGCATTGGCGAAAAAACAGCAAAAAAGCTTATAAAAGAATTTGGATCTATTGAGTCATTGTTGCAACAAACCGATAAACTCAGTGGAAAAATTAAAGAAAACCTCGAAAAATATAAAGATCAAATACTTTTATCTAAAAAACTTGTAACTATTTATACGTCTGTTCCACTAGAAATTTACGAAGACAATATACGTTTAACTAAACCCGATATTTCTAAAATAACTCCCATATTTGATGAATTAGAATTTAAAAATTTATTACGTCGTTTTTATGAGTGGAGCAAAGGGATTGTATTACCTTCGTCGCACCCAGAAGTTAATATGGATGAACCCAATTTATTTAATCAAAACCCCGAATTAGTTACCAATATTATTTCACCGCATAAAAAAATAAACGATGTGCCTCATCAATATACACTACTAAAAGAAGAAAGTCAGTTTTTAGCATTGATCGAAGAAATTAAAACGCAAAAAAAATTTGCATTCGATACCGAAACTACATCTTTAGATACTATTGCACCCGAAATAGTAGGAATATCGTTTTGCACTGAGCCTCATAAGGCTTATTATATTAATTTACCAATAAACAAACAAGAAAGCAAAGACATACTTCAATTATTTAAGCCTATTTTTGAAAATTCTGAAATATTGAAAATAGCCCATAATTTAAAATTTGATTATCAAGTATTAAAAGCCTACGATATTCATGTTACTATGCCATATTTTGACACCATGGTGGCACACTATCTTTTAGAACCTGAGCAACGTCATGGTTTAGATTATTTATCGCAAGCTTATTTAGATTATATACCGATTCCAATAGAATCGCTTATTGGCGAAAAAAAAGCAAAACAAATAAGCTTACGTTTAGTAGAAGTTGATAAAGTAAAAGAATATTGCTGCGAAGATAGCGATGTAGCATATCAGTTATATCAAACTTTTAAGCCATTGCTTTTACGGGATAGCTTATTAGATTTGTTTGAAAAGATAGAGATGCCTTTGGTCGAAGTATTAGCAGAAATGGAATTAGCAGGCATTCGGCTTAACGAAAAGGCACTTATAGAACAATCAAAAAATATTTTGAACGATTTGCAAAATTTAGAACAAGATATATATCAACTTGCAGGGACAAATTTTAATATTAACTCGCCCCGACAATTGGGCGATGTGTTGTTTGAAAAACTATCTATCGATGCGAATGCTAAAAAAACAAAAACAAAACAATATGCTACCGGAGAAGAAGAACTTTTAAAGTATGTTGACAAACATCCCATCATTCAAAAAATTTTAGATTATAGAACGTTGCAAAAGTTATTAAGCACTTATATTGAATCATTACCACAATTAGTTCATCATAAAACTAAACGTTTGCATACTTCGTATAGTCAGGTTACAACAGCCACCGGTCGTTTAAGTAGTCTTAACCCTAATTTGCAAAATATTCCAATTCGCGAAGAGCGAGGACGCGAAATTCGTAAGGCATTTGTGCCATCAGAAAAACACCAGTATATTTTATCGGCCGATTATTCACAAATAGAACTTCGAATTATGGCTCACTTAAGCCAAGATGAGCATTTAATGGCAGCTTTTAAACATAATATAGATATTCATACTGCAACAGCATCGCGAATATTTGGTGTTTCAACCGAACAAGTTACGCGTGAAATGCGTTCTAAAGCTAAAGTGGCTAATTTTGGTATTATTTATGGAATATCGGCATTTGGCTTATCACAACGCTTACATATTAGCCGAACAGAAGCAAAACAACTTATCGATCAGTATTTTGAAAAATATCCAGGTGTAAAAAAATACATGAATCATCAAATAGAATTAGCACGCGAATTGGGTTATGTCGAAACTTTACTTAAACGACGCCGTTATTTGCCCGATATTAATTCGCGTAATGCAACTGTTCGCGGTTTTGCAGAGCGAAATGCTATTAATGCTCCTATTCAAGGCTCATCGGCCGATATTATTAAAATAGCAATGAATAAAGTTTTTGCAGCTTTTAATGAACATAAACTAAAAAGCCGTCTGCTTTTGCAAGTACATGACGAATTAGTGTTTGAGGTTACAATAGAAGAACTCGATATAGTTAAGCAAATAGTAAAACAGCAAATGGAAAATGCTATTCCACTAAGTATACCCCTTCTAGTAGAGATTGGTTATGGTGCTAATTGGCTCGAAGCTCATTAAAAAATGAACGCTTTTGTATATTCTAATTTTAAAAGATAAGATATTGTAAATTAGTACAGAGCCTTCTTCTAATAGACTTTTTTAAGCCTATTGTTAATTATTGTTAAAAAATTAGAAAACTATTTTTGTGTTAAAAGTTTTTTATTTACATTTGCAAAACTATTATAGTGTTAAAAGTTTTCTATGGCATCAACCGATTATATTATTCAACAAACCCTTTCGTTATTTAAGAAAATGGGGATTCGTAGTGTAACAATGGATTTAATTGCCGAACATTTAGGTATGTCTAAACGTACCTTATATGAATTATTTCCCAATAAAGACGATTTAGTAAAAGCCTGTTTAAATTTGGCTTTAAATGAACGAAAACAAAAGTCGCAGGAAATTATAGCAAAAAGTGAACATATTATCGAGACTTTTATTCTTTTTATGCAAATGCATATAAATGAACTCAAACAAGTAAACCCTCTTTTTTTATACGATTTAAAAAAGTATCATCCCGAAGTATCGTGCCAAAAAACAGCCGAATTTACAAGTACAATGCAAGAAAATATTTCAAGATTTATTGAAATGGGTAAGGAACAAGAACTATTTAGAGCCGATGTTGACTCTGATATTCATGCAAAACTTATTTACGAACAAGTAAATATTATTCAAAATTCCGATATTTTTCCTCCAGAAAAATATAGCGCATCGAAAATATTTGAACAAGCCACTTTTACATTTATTCGTGGAATATCTACTGAAAAAGGGTTAACTATTATAGATAAATATTATAAAAAACATAAAAACGATTAAATATGATACTGAATTATTATAGGAAAATCGCAGTATTAATTGCAAGCTTGCCATTAATGGTTTTAGGGCAGACCAGCACAATTAATTTAACCCTACAACAAGCTATAGAGTTAGGAATAAAACAAAACCTTATGAGGCAGGTCTCGCAATTAGAAGTAGAAAAGAAACAAGCTAAAGTAAACGAATACATGGCAAGTCTTTTCCCTAACATAAAAGCTTCAGGGAGCTATAATCGTAATATTGACCGACCGGTAATATTTATGCCCGCAGGTCCACCATTTTTTGGAAATGTTTTAAAAATGGGTTCGGATAATAGTTATACAGGTGGTGTTAGCTTTGGATTGCCTTTATTTAACATGGCTATTTATGAATCGATTGCACTTGGCAAAAAAGACCTTGCTTTAACAAAAGAAAAATTACGCGAAAACGAAATTCAACTTACGACTAATATTAAAAAAACTTATTATAATTTGTTGCTTTTAAAAGAATCGTATCGAGTAATGAACAAAAGCTATCATCATGCTTTAGAAAATGTTAAAAACATAACTCAAATGAACCAACAGGGAATGGTCTCTGATTACGATAAAATACGAGCACAGGTTCAAGTAGAAAATATAAAACCTAATTTAATTCAACTTCAGAAAAGTTACGATAATGTAATGCGAATGTTTAAACTTTTATTAAATATTGATGACAGTATTCAAGTTTTAATAGATACTACACTTATATACGATCAAAACATTATTGAAAATATATCATACGATAGTATTCAATACGAAAATAATACTACCTTACAGCAACTGCAATTGCAAAAAAGCTTAATTAAAAGCCAATTGCGTTTAACAAAGAGTAATATGTTTCCAACACTTATGGCAATTGGCAATTATCAATATCAAACACAAGCCGATAATTTTAAATTTAATGAATATAAATGGGTTAAAACTTCTATTTTGGGCTTACAATTAAATATTCCCTTATTTGCCGGATTGAGTGTTCATCGCCAAATAAAACAAGTAAATATTACGGCAAAAGAACTGGAATTGCAAGAACAGTTTACGCGTAAAAACATAGAAAGCCAAATTAATACAGCATTAAATAATATGCAAATAGCACAAGAAAAGCTAACATGGTCAAAACAAAATATGCAATTAGCCGAACAAGGTTATAATATTGCTAAGACTCGTTATAATACAGGTCAAAGTACATTACTTGAGCTCAATGATGCCGATAATGCACTAACTCAAGCGATGTTAAATCATATTCAGGCAAAGTTTGAATATTTAAATGCAAAATTTGATTTAGAACAATTGATAACTAAGTAAAAATTAAAAAACAAATCATATGAAAAAGGCTTCTTTAATTTTTATTCTTGCAATGGTGATCGTGTTTTCATCTTGCAATCAAAAACAGACCGAAGAAAAAAAGGTTGAAAACGAAATTCCTATTGTAAAAACGATGTTGGTTCAAAAGAAAAATATAGAACGAACCATTACTTATTCGGCTAACATCATGGCATACCAAGAGAACCATTTGGCACCTGCTGCTGCTGGTAGAGTAGAAAAAATATTGGTCGATGTAGGCGATATAGTTACAAAAGGGCAGACTTTAGTACTGCTCGACAGAACCAATTACAATCAAAGCAAAATACAATTCGAAAAACTAAAATTAGATTTAATGCGAATGGATTCTCTTTATAAAGTAGGTGGTGTATCTAAACAACAATACGAACAAATAAAAATGCAATACGATGTAACTAAAAACACCCTCGATTTTCTCGAAGAAAATACAACACTAAAATCACCTATAAACGGTGTTATTACTGGAAAATATTTAAACGACGGTGAGATGTTTGCTATGAGTCCAGTACCTTCAATAGGTAAACCGGCTATAATATCCATTATGAACTTAAGTACTGTTAAGCTTTTAGTTGCAATACCTGAAGCCTATTTTCCTGCTGTAAAAAAAGGAATGGTTAGTACGATTATGCTCGATATTTATCCCGATAAAAAATTTAAAGGGAAGATTGATAAAATATATCCTACTATCGATAATATGACAAAAACCTTTACGGTAGAGATAGTTATACCTAATCCGAACCAACTATTACGACCAGGTATGTTTGCCAGAGCAGAACTAAACTTTGGTCAAGTGGATGCTTTACTGGTACCCGCTTATGCTGTACTAAAACAAACAGGATCTAACGAACGCTTTGTTTTTATTTATAAAGATGGAATTGCAAAACGAAAAGTTGTTCAAATTGGAAGTGTTATTGACGATATGCTTGAAATTGTGAATGGCATTCAAGAAGGCGAAGAACTAATTTATCAGGGACATACATCATTGCTCGATGGTATGCAAGTAAAAAAACAATAATAAACTTAATTTAGAATATTATGAGTTTATATAGTAGTTCAGTAAAGAGTCCGGTAACCACCATAATGATATTTATTGGTGTTATTATATTTGGTTTATATTCCTTAACCAAAGTACCGGTCGATTTAATGCCTAAAGTCGAAACACCAACCCTTTCAGTTATTACATTTTATCAAGGTGCCAATGCTATTGATATTGAAGAGAATGTAACTAAACCACTCGAAAACCAGTTAGGTTCACTCCAAGGACTTAAAAAATTAACATCGTCCAGTAAAGACAATGTTTCGTTAATACAAATTGAATTTGAATACGGTACTAATATCGACGAGTCGAGCAATAGTGTTCGTGATGCTATTAGCATGGTCGATCGATTATTGCCAGAAGGATGTGAAAAGCCACTTATTTTTAAGTTTAGTACTGACATGATACCCGTTGTTATATATGGGGTTATGGCAAACGAAAGTTACCCTGCGCTAAAGAAAATACTTCAAGATAGATTAGTTGATAAACTGAGCCGAATTGATGGTGTAGGAACTGTGAGCATTGTGGGTGCTCCTATTCGTGCGGTACAAGTAAAGTGCGATCCGCGTAAACTCGATGCATACAATATTTCGATAGAACAAATTGGAAATGCCATTCGAGCTGAAAATATATCGCTACCGTCTGGAAATATTGAAACAGGTTCACTCGATTTGTCTGTTCGCGTTAATGGCGATTTTGTTACAAGCGATATGGTTAAAAATATAATCGTTGCGAATCAGAACAACAAAATAATTAAAGTTAGCGATGTTGCCTTTGTTGCCGATACACTTAAAAAATCGACCGTCGACGAGCGTGTAAATGGTGAGCATGGAGTTCGATTCTTAGTTCAAAAACAGTCGGGATCAAATACCGTAAAAGTGGCAAAACTTGTTAAAGCAAAACTTGAAGAAATTAAAAAAGATCTTCCACCCGATGTGAAGTTTATAGAATTACTTGATACATCTAAGTTTATCAACGATTCAGTAAGTAGTTTAGAAGAAACATTATTATATGCATTTATTTTTGTAGTATTTGTGGTTTTAATTTTTTTAGCACGATGGAGAGCAAGTTTTATAATATTGCTAACGATTCCGGTTTCGTTAATTAGTGCATTTATATATTTATATTTATCAGGCAATTCAATTAACATTATATCGCTATCTGCTCTTGCTATTGCAATTGGTATGGTGGTAGATGATGCTATTGTTGTACTCGAAAATATTACCAAGCATATTGAGCGAGGTAGTAGCCCACGCGAAGCTGCTATATACGCTACTAACGAAATAGGCTTAGCTATAGTAGCATCAACACTTACCATATTAGCAGTATTTTTGCCTCTTACCATGATAACCGGATTAACAGGAGTCTTTTTTAGACAATTAGGGTGGATTGTTTCTATTACCATGTTTGTTTCGTTAATCACCGCTCTAACACTTACGCCAATGTTAGCTTCGCAAATGCTAAAAGGAAATCTTTATTACAAGTACAAACCTAATCGCTTTGTTGATAAAGTGAATAAATTTTGGGGCTTTTTTGACGATTTTTATGTTAAATCTTTACAATTTTCGCTTAAACATAAAACATTAGTAATTGTTTCGTCTATTGTTATTTTTGTTGGTAGTTTAATGTTATTTAAGTTTATTGGCAAAGAATTTATGCCAGCATCCGATAATGGACGTATCAATGCGTCTATTGAATTGCCTCAAGGAATTAGAATCAGTGAAACACGCCAATTAGCCGATACTATAGAAAAAATAATAAAAACGAAATATCCCGAAATAACGGGAATTGCAACTAGTATTGGAACAGGCGAAGGTGGCAATCTTATGACAGCTCTTACCAAATCAGCATCGTATATTATTAACTTTACAATGGTATTAAGTGAAGCGTCGAAACGCCAACGTGATATTTTTGAAATTGGCGAATTGTTGCGAAACGATATCAAACAGTTTCCGCAGATAGCCACCTTTATTGTCGATCCAGGCGCATCACGTAGCATGGGATCATCTATGATGATGGGGGGAGGTGGAAGTAATTTAGAAGTTAAGGTGTTTGGATACGATTTTGACCAAACCAATAAAATATCAGAAGAATTAACGCAATTCTTAAAAACACAATCGGGTTTTAAAGATATAACAGTGAGCCGCGATAAGGATAAAGCCGAAATACAAATTATTCCTGATAGAAATAAATTATCCCAACTTGGATTAAACACCTCTATTTTAGCATCATCGGTTAGAAATAGAATTTTAGGTTATACTGCCAGTAAGTATAAAGAAGATGGTACAGAATACGATATTATTGTAAAGTACGATGATAATTTTCTAACAACAGTTAAAGATATTGAAAATATGTCTATAATAGGTCCACGTGGTAATACTGTAAAACTTAAAGATATAGCACAAATAAAACAAATGTACACTACACCTAATGTTGAACACGAAAATAAAATACGTGTTAACAAAATTGTTACGACTCTTCAAGGTCGAGATTTAGGTTCTGCTGTAGATATTATCAACAAACACTTAAAAGAGATGAATATGCCTAAAAACATATTTGTTGAAGTAGGCGGTGCAGCTAAAGACATGCAAGATTCGTTTAAAGACATTGCAATGTTGTTTGTTCTTATCATACTATTGGTATATATAGTAATGGCATCTCAGTTTGAGTCGTTGCGTGAACCTTTTATTATTATGTTTTCAGTTCCTTTTGCTGTAACTGGTGTTTTTCTTTCGTTATTTATTACAGGTACCACGCTTAATTTAATATCTGGAATTGCAATAGTTATGCTAGTGGGTATTGTAGTTAAGAATTCTATTGTTTTAATCGATTTTACCAATATTCTTCGCAATAGGGGTATGTCTATTTCAAAAGCCATAGCTGCAAGTGGTAAATCGCGTTTAAGACCTATATTAATGACATCGCTCACAACTATTTTAGGTATGTTTCCATTGGCTTTAAGTACGGGCGAGGGGGCTACTATGTGGCAACCAATGGGGATCGCTATGATTGGAGGTATGGTATTTTCGTTGATTATATCGTTAATATTGGTGCCTGTTATTTATAGTATATTCGGAAATATGAAAATTAAACGAGTTCGCAACGAAATTCGTAGAAAATTATAATAATGAAATTTGAATTGCAAATAGAAATAAGGAAAATTACTATGGTGGCATTTTAATTATTGGCATCAAATCGATTTTCATCAATAAAAAAATAAAATATGAAAGCAGTATTTATTGTGTATAATCAGGCTTTAACTGAACAAGTTGAACAAGCACTCGTCTCACTTAGCATTAGAGGTTACAGTAAATGGGAAGAAATGCAAGGAGCAGGGAGTAAAAACGGTGAGCCACACCTAGGTACTCATACATGGCCTACTATGAATTCTGGTATTATTACCATAATTGCAGACGAACTTGTACCAAAATTGTTAGTTAAAGTTAATGAAATAAATAAAGTTGCCGAAATGCAAGGGATTCATGCATTTGTGTGGAATATTGAAACAATGATATAAAAATATTTGGAAATTTGAATTTGCAATTGTAAATTTGCAGTCCAATTTTGGGCCCATAGCTCAGTAGGTTAGAGCACCTGACTCATAATCAGGGGGTCGTAGGATCGTGCCCTACTGGGCCCACAAAGAACACCTTTAGGGGTGTTTTTTTGTTTATGCACTATTGTTATATATTGTATAGCAAAAAAATAGATCGTTTTTACATAGGCGAGACAGAAGATTTTGTTCGCAGATATCAAGAACATTTAAGTGGTTATTTTAAGCATTCATTTACATCTCGAACGGATGATTGGGAATTATATATGTTAATAGAATGTTCGAATCGTTTTGAAGCGAGAAAGCTAGAAAATTTTCTAAAACGGATGAAGAGTAGAACTTTTATACAACGTTTAAAAAGCGATCCCTTTTTACTTGATGAAATAATGCAACATCAAATCAGGGGGTCGTAGTCCCGATTTATCGGGACGTGCCCTACTGGGCCCACAAAGAACAACAAGGGTTTCAGACGTTTTAAGTTTGAAGCCCTTTTTTAATTTGCACACAATTTGCATTTAAGTAAAAAAGCACTTAAATTTGCTCAAACAAAAAAATAAAAAATTTATGAAACACGAATTACCGGTATTGCCTTATGCTCCTAATGCTTTGGAGCCTGTAATTAGCCAAAAAACCATCGAATTTCATTATGGTAAACATCATCAGGCTTATGTTAATAATTTAAACAACTTGATTCCCGGAACCAAATTCGAAAATGCTGATTTGTTAACCATCATTAAAGAAGCCGACGGCGGGATTTACAATAACGGAGCTCAGGTTTGGAACCATACATTTTATTTCGAAGCATTTTCGCCT
Source organism: Bacteroidales bacterium (assembly GCA_013314715.1). Classification (NCBI taxonomy): domain Bacteria; kingdom Pseudomonadati; phylum Bacteroidota; class Bacteroidia; order Bacteroidales; species Bacteroidales bacterium. Next base: position 56,156 of record JABUFC010000014.1, read on the forward strand.
AAGCCTAAATCGATGCCCGAAGGAAAATTGTTAGCCGCAATTGAGCAAAAATTTGGAAGTTTTAATGCATTTAAAGAAGCATTTCAAAAAGCTGCAGTTACTTTATTTGGCTCGGGGTGGGCTTGGTTGGTAGTAAACAAAGAAGGTCAACTCGATATAATACAAACTTCTAATGCAGCTAATCCTATTCGTGATGGTCATAAACCCTTGCTTACTTGCGATGTTTGGGAACATGCTTATTACCTCGATTATCAAAATCGTCGTCCCGATTATATTAGTGAGTTTTGGAAAATAGTTGATTGGGCTGTAATTGAAAAACGATTTGCTTAATTAGCTTTATAGTATTTCATTGCTATAGGCAGGAATTTTTTCATCTCTTTAATCCGATTTTCGTCCGAAGGGTGGGTGCTTAAGAACTGTGGTACAGAACTACTACTCTTTTGGCTCATACGCTCCCAAAAAACAATGGCTTTTTCGGGGTTATAGCCAGCTTTTGCCATAATAACTAAACCAATTTTATCGGCTTCGTATTCATGTTTACGCGAATAAGCCAACGCACCAAGCGTAGCACTGATTCCATAAAGTGATTTGAAAATCTCTTTAGTTTCCTCAGGTTTTTGTTGCAAGGCAACATCAAGGGTAATTCCGCCCATCATAATAGCCATTTGCTGGCTCATACGTTCATTACCATGTTTGGCAATGGCATGAGCCATTTCGTGCCCCATGACTACAGCGATACCATCATCGTCTAGTGTGTATGGAAAAATTCCCGAATAAAAAACAATTTTTCCGCCCGGCATACACCATGCATTAACTGTGGGGTTTTCTACTACATGAAATTCCCATTTTTGGCTTCTGATGCGATCTTTATATTTTGAATTAGCAAAAAGTGCATTAACGGCATTCACCATCCTGTTTCCAACATTTTCTAGTTGCTGACTTCTTTTATCGCTTGATGGAACTACCTGACTTTTCGAAATAAATTCCTGATAGCTGGTAAGAGCTAAACTAGTTACCATAACATCAGGTAAAAGTCGTATTTGATTTCGATTGGTAATAGGAACTTTATAACAGGCAACTAAGAAAAATAAAGCAAATAAGAAAGATAATGCCTTCATAAATTTACGTTTTTTTAATGCAAATATAAAACGATTTCATGTAACTTTGCCATATATTTTTTTTTATGGAAGATAAAGAATATACATTAAAGGAGCTTCAAAACATTACCGATCATTGGATAAAATCGGTGGGTGTACGATACTTTAACGAATTAACCAATACGGTTATATTAATGGAAGAAGTTGGGGAGTTCGCTCGAATTATGGCCCGAACTTATGGAGAACAATCGTTTAAAGAGAGTGATAAAAATAGTAGTATCGAAGAAGAAATGGCCGATATTTTATGGGTATTGATTTGTTTAGCTAATCAAACAGGGGTAGATCTCAATCAGGCGTTTATTCAAAAGTATAATAAACGTTCAATTCGCGATAAAGAAAGGCATCAAAATAATAATAAACTTAAATGATAGCCATTTTAAGCCCAAGTTATGATCCTTATTTTAATGTTGCATTAGAATATTATTTATTGCATTTTTTTGACGATGAGGTTTTGCTCTTATATCGTAATGAAACATCTGTTATTGTTGGCAAACATCAAAACGCCTTTGCCGAAGCCAACCAAAATTTTCTTCGACAGCATCAAATTCCACTTATTAGAAGAATATCGGGAGGAGGTACGGTTTATCACGATTTAGGTAATATAAATATAACACTTATTAGAGAAGGTAAACTCGATTTTAATGTTTTTTTGTCTCCTCTTATTAAATCATTAGCATTGTTTAATTTGAATGTTGAGCAAAACTTAAAAAATGACTTATTGTTGGGTGGCAAAAAAATTACCGGTACTGCGGCACATGTATATAAAAATAAAACCCTTCATCATGGCACATTGCTTTTTGATGCCGATCAACATTTACTTCATCTGGCTTTGAGTGGTAATAAATCTTTGTTTGAGGATAATAGTGTAAAATCAAAACCTTCGCCTACAACGAATATTAAACAATATTTGAATGATTTAAAAAATGCAGAAGCCTTTACAAAAGAAATATATGAACAGTTAAAAAATAGTTATAAAATAAAGCATGATTATTCATTGTTAAAAAACGATATTAAAAATATAAACGATTGGATAAAATATCGCTTTAAAACATGGGATTGGAATTATGGTTATTCGCCTGCGTTTGAATTTGTAAATACAATTTTTGAAAAAGAATCCGAAATTAAGCTAAAGTTTTTTGTTAAAAGTGGTATGATAGAAAAGGCATCCATTAGTATTAATAATGAAATTATTTTATTAGAATTTTTGCATCATAGCCAATTTATTCAGGATAATATCATAGACAAACTTTTATCGTGGAGCAAAAAAAACTGCCCAACACTTACGTTGGACAGTTTTGAAAAACTGTTAGATTTTTAGTTGATTACCATCCTGGACCTAAATCGCCAATAATAAGACGAATAAAATCAATTAAAACCCAAATACTTAATGCTACTAAAATAACATAACCAATAATAAACCAAATCGTTAGAATACCAACTAAAAACATTACAAGTTGCCAAATACCCTTGAGACCTTTGCAAAATTATATTATTTTTTTGATATATCAAAAATATTTGCCTAAAATTGAATTTTTAAGGTAATGATTCAAATTGCAGGACGATTTTATTCAAAAAAACATCTTTTTTAAAGCC